>JAPOLW010000090.1 GCA_029976905.1 bacterium
TCAGCGATGCGACCAAGGCCAAGGGCGTCGACGAGAGCGTCGAGGTCAAGGACGTGGTCGAGATCATCGCCGACTCGCTCGACTGAGCGGATCCGGCCGAAACCCCTGGCAAGCGGGGCGGAAGAGGCCTTCTTTCGCCCCGCTCACCACCCCCGCTCCCTCCGGACCGTCCCACGGGCGGAACCGGGCCGAGGCCCCTCGTAGCGTGCGGGCAGCGCCCCCGGGTGTTAGTTCCCGCCCGTGATCATCATTCTGAAATCGGATGTGGACCGGGAATCGCCCGATATCCAGCAGGTCCTCGACCTCGCCGGCCGCTACCCCGGCGTCTCCTCCCGCGTACACGTCGTGGAGGGCTCGAGCCGGTCCTTGATCGAGATCTACTTGATCGGGTCGACCGCCGAGGTGCCCCTCGAGCCCTTCCAGGAACTCGAAGCCGTCGAGCGGGTGGTGAGGATCTCGGAGAAATATCGCATCATCGGGCGGCACAAGGGTCAGGTCGAATCCGGGGGCTTCCAGTACCAGGGCGTGACCTTCGACCAACACACCTTGCACGTTGCCCCCGGTCTCTGCGCCGTCGACACTCCCGAGCACGTCGACCAGATGTTTGCGGCCCTCGCGGCGGTCGGCATCCAGACCTCCCGGATGGGGGCGTACAAGCCACGCACCAGCCCCTACGATTTCCAGGGACTCGGCAAGGAATGCCTTCCGTACGTCTTCGAATCGGCAGGCCGACACGGCATCAAGGTGATCGCGATGGAGATCACCCACGAATCGCAGATCGAAGAGATCAACGCTGCCCTCGACGCCGCCGGAAGCCCGACGGGCGTGATGGTCCAGATCGGCACCCGGAACGCGCAAAACTTCGAATTGCTGAAGTTCGTCGGCCGCCAGCAGCGTTTTCCCGTGCTCTTCAAGCGGGGCATGGGGATCACCCTCGAGGAGTCGCTGAACGCCTGTGAGTACGTGGCCAGTGAGGGCAACAGCCGCATCATCCTCTGCCTGCGCGGCATGAAGACCAACCTGGGCGATCCGCACCGGAACTTCGTCGACTTTACGCACGTCCCGGTGGTCAAGCGTCTCACGCGCATGCCGGTCTGCGTCGATCCGTCGCACTCGGTCGGTTCGCGCGCCCTGGCGCCCGACGGACTGAGCGACATCCAGCACGCCACCGCCCAGGGCGTGATCGCTGGCGCCAACATGGTGCTCGTGGACTTCCACCCCGAGCCGTCCAAAGCTCTCTGCGACGGACCCCAGGCCCTGACGCTCGACGAGCTGGGTCCCTACCTCGAAGACATCGCCATCGTACGCGAAGCCTACGAGAAGCGCCGCGAAGCGGCACGCAAGAACACCGAGAGCGCGCGCAGCGCTGGCGCCTGAGTACGGCCGGGCCTGCGCCCGAGCGCTTCCGGGCTAGCTCCGGCGTGTCTCCGGCCCCGTGTCAGAGGATTCCCGGATCGGCGCGGCGCCGGGCGCACCAGGCGACTCGCGCTCCGCTCGTCGTGGCCGTCAAAGACGACTTGCGCATTCCTGCGCGGCCGCAGCGAGGACCGGGACGGTTTCCCCCAGAGCCGCGAAGCGCTCGTCCTGGGTCTGGCCCTTCACGAAGCGGACGTAGATCTGCTCGATCACGACGGCCGTCTTGAAGAGGGCAAACGTCTCGAACCAGGGCAGATGGTCCAGACTCGCACCGGTCCGCTCGCCGTAGCGCTCCGCCACTTCCCGACGGCTCGGGAATCCCGGCAACCGCGTCACCAGACTCCCCGTACCGCGCGGGCCGTCGTCGCCAGCATCGGTCCAATAGCCCAGGAGCGTACCGAGATCGATCATGGGATCCCCCAGGCTGGTCATGTCCCAGTCGAAGATCGCGACCAGGCGTCCGGGGTCGTCGGCCGCGTACATCGCATTGTCGAGCTTGTAGTCGTTGTGCAGGACGCTGACGCGTTCGGGAGCCGGAATGCGCGAGGCAAGCCAGGTCGCCAGCTCGTCCATCACCGGAATGTCGCGGGTCCGGGCGCGCTCCCAGCGACCGTGCCACCCCTTGACCTGACGCTCGACGAAGCCCTCCGGCCGACCGAGCGCCGCAACCTCCGGCCGGGTGGTATCGACACCGTGAAGCTCTGCCAGCGCATCGACGAGCGAGTCGGCCATCCGACGGCGCAGCGCGGGGTCGTCCCCGAGCTCTCCGGGCCATGTCTGGCGCACCACGATGCCGCGCGATCGCTCCATGACGAAGAAAATGGCTCCGATCACGGACTCGTCCTCACAGAGCACGACGGGTCGGGGCGAGTACGCAAAGAGCGGCGCGAGAGCGGACAGCGCCCGGAATTCGCGCCGCATGTCGTGCGATTTGGGCGCTACCGGGCCGAGCGGCGGCCGTCGCAGGACCAGTTCGCGGGCGCCGAACCGGATGTCGTACGTGAGATTGGCGTGACCGCCGTGGAATTGCCGCACGCGCATCGGCCCCTCGAGGCCGGAAACTTTCGCGCGCAGATAGGCCTCGAGTCGCGCCTCGTCAAAGCGTTCGTCGCTACGAACCTCCTCGGATGCATCGAGCAGGGCGGGCGACGGCGCGGCATCTCGTGTCGACATGGGCCGATTGCTACCCGGCCCGCCCGGAAGCGTCAATCGAGCGAAAGGCACCAGCGCGCGCACGCCTACAGGCGCCCTTGCGGGTCTTCGTCGGGCTCGCGACAATCGCCCGGATGCTGCCGTACTTCCGTCGTCTTTCGAAACCCGCGTTTCTGGCTCTGGCCGTAGGCATCGCCGGGTGCACTTCGGCACCAGAAGGGGACGCGCCGGCGCCCGCGGACGCCCCGGCGCCCGCAGTCGCGGACGCCCGGAGCGCCACCCCCCCCGCGGTGGACGCCGCCCCCGTGGCCACGCCGCCTTCGTACGACATCCCGGTCGTCGAGTGGACCTGGAACCCCGCCCTGGGCGACCCCGCGGTACCGGCCGAGTTGGGCGGTCCGGGGTTTACCGGCGACGGTTGGCAGACCAGAACGCGGGCCTCGGCCCTGGGAAGCGCCGATGCCGTGGCCGGCGGGCGGGCCCGCCTCCATCTCCCGGACTGGCCGGCCACTCTCCGTCAGGCCGGCGAGAACTGGAATACCGGCTTCAACTACATGGCCGGCGCACTCTGCTACGAGAGCCTTCTCGGACTCGACCCCTTCACCCTCGAACCAACGCCCGGCCTCGCCACCCATTGGTGGATCTCCGAGGACAAGACGACCTACCGGTTCCGGATCAATCCAGAGGCCCGCTACAGCAACGGCGAAGAGGTCACCGCCGACGACGTGGTCGCGTCCTGGAGGCTGCGGGTCGACCCGACCCTGCGCGATCCTTCGGCCCAGATGGTCTACGGCAAGCTGCACGAGCCGACCGCGCTCTCGAAATACATCGTCGAGGTCCGGGTGAAGGAGGAAAGCTGGCGCAACTTTCTCTACTTCTCGGGCATGTCGATCTTCCCGGTGAGTGCGATCGGCGACCTGACCGGAGAAGAATATCTCGACCGCTACCAATTTGCCTACGTCCCGGGCAGCGGCCCCTATGTCGTCCATGACGAAGACATCGTCGAGGGTAAATCGATCGCGATCACGCGGCGCGACGACTACTGGAACGAGAACGATCCGGCACGCCGCGGAACCTTCAACATCGGCCGTTACGAGTTCCAGATCGTCAAGGACCCCCGCCTCGCCTTCGAAAAGTTCAAGAAGGGAGAACTCGACATCTATCACGTCTCGAAGGCGCAATGGTGGGTGGAGGAGGTACCGGAGATCGACGGAGTGAAGCGCGGCTGGATCCAACCGCGCAAGTTCTGGAACGACCGGCCGATCGGGACCTCGGGGATCGCCATCAACATGTCCCGAGCGCCGCTCGACGACCTGCGGGTTCGCCGGGCCCTGCAGCATCTCTACAACCGCGAATTGATGATCGAGAAGCTCTTCTTTGGCGAGTACTCGCCACTCGAGAGCCATTATCAGGGCGGCGTCTACCAGAATCCCGAGAACCCACCGATGCCGTACGATCCCGTGACCGCCGTCGAATTGCTCGAGGAGGCCGGCTGGACGGAGACCAACGCGGCCGGCATCCGCGTCCGCGACGGTCGCGAACTGCGTTTCAAACTCGTCTACGCCAACCCGCTGACCGAACCGAGCCTCACGGTCTTCCAGGAAGATGCCCGCGCCGCCGGCATCGCACTCGACCTCCAACTCCTCACGCCCGCAGCCTCGTGGAAGGCCCTCCAGGAGAAGGAGTACCAGCTCATGGCGGTCGCCTGGGGAGCCCTCGTCTTTCCCAACCCCGAGACCAGCTTCTCGAGCCGCCTCGCACGGGAAACCAGCAACAACGTGACGGCCTTTGCCGACGACCGGGTCGACGAACGTCTGGCGCAATACGACACCGAGTACGACGTCGCGCGCCGCATCGAGATCATCCGCGAGATCGACGGCCTGCTCTACGCCCAGCAGCCCTACGTTCTCGGCTGGTACCTGGCACCGGTGCGGGTCCTGTATTCGGCCAAATTCGCCATGCCGCCGTGGGGCATCGGACCGCTCGCCGATGCAGGTGAGGAGCATTTCCTGTGGTGGGTGGATCCCGAGCGGGAGGCGGCCGTGGAGCGCGCGCGTCGAGACTCCGACGTGACGCTTCCCAAAGAACCGGTCGAGAATCGCTACTGGCCGCAGTGGCACCGGCATCAGGCCGGGGCGCAGGGCCACTGAAGGGATGGCCGCCTACTTCGCACGCCGCTTCCTCCTCATGATCCCCACCTTCCTCGGGATCACTCTTCTCGTCTTCGCCATCACCCGGTTGGTGCCCGGCGGCCCCATCGAACAGATGATCCTGAAGACGCAGATGGCCGCGGCGCAGGAGGGCGGCGGTGGCACGAGCCGCGGTGGCGCCGGTGCGGAAATCCCGCAGGAGGTCCTCGACCAACTGAAGGCCCACTACCACTTCGACAAGCCGATCCTCGTGGCCTACGGCCTGTGGCTCAAGGATCTCCTGACGCTCGATCTGGGCAAGTCCTATAAATACAACCGCCCCGTCCTCGATACGATCGTCGGACGGTTTCGCGTGAGCATCTACTTCGGGCTGATCGGCTTCGTGCTGGCCTACCTGGTGTGCATCCCTCTGGGGATCTGGAAGGCGATCAAGCACGGCGGGCCCTTCGATTTCGGCAGCAGCGTGGTGATCTTCGTGGGCTACTCGATCCCCGGCTGGGCGCTGGGGGCGGTCCTCCTCGTCCTGCTCGGCGGCGGCTCCTTTTGGGACGTCTTCCCCCTGGGTGGTTTCGAGTCGAGCGACTACGCGCGCCTGGACCTGTGGGGGAAGATCAAGGACCGCGCGTACCATACGGTCCTTCCGGTCCTTGCCTACATGGTCGGAAGTTTCGCGACCCTGACCATCCTGATGAAGAACTCGCTGATGGAGAACCTCGGCCAGGACTACGTTCGCACGGCCTTCGCCAAGGGTCTGTCCGAGCGTCGGGTCATCTTCGTGCACGCCTTCCGCAACTCGCTCATTCCCCTCTGCACGGGTCTGGGCCATGCCGTCGGGCTCATCATGGCCGGGAGTTACCTCATCGAGAAGGTCTTCAACATCGATGGCCTCGGCTACCTGGGTTATACCTCGGTCATCGACCGGGACTACGCCGTCGTCATGGGCGTGTTGGTCTTCAATACCTTCCTGGTCCTGCTCGGAAACATCCTCTCGGACGTCCTCTACGTCCTGGTCGACCCCCGGATCCGCTTCCAATGACCGGGACGACCGAAGAGTCCCCGCGATCGATCTCGGTGTTCCGGCGACGATGGCAGAAGTTTCGCCGGATCAAGCGGGGTTGGTACAGCTTCGTCCTGCTCGTCTCGGCCTATCTGGCAACCTTCTTCCTCTTCCTGCTCGTCAACGATCGGGCGATCGCCGTCCACTACGAGGGCGAGACCTACTTTCCTGCCTTCGCAGCCGCCTTCGAAGATCGCATCTACCCAGCGCGGGACTTCGGCCAACGCGCCATCGGCGAGACCAACTACCGCCGGCTCGCGGCGTCGTTCGCCGACACCCCCGACACCTCGAATTGGGTCCTCCTCGCGCCCTATCCCTACTCACCGACCGAAAGCCTGTTGCGCGAGCTCCCGGGCAACCCGCCGCACGGCCCGAGCCTCGATCATTGGTGCGGCACCGACGACCGGGGACGGGACGTCTTCGCCCGATTGGTCTACGGCTTCCGGATCTCGATCACCTTCGCCCTCGGAGTCGTCACCTTGTCGTACCTGATCGGGATGACCGTCGGCGCCTGCTTCGGCTACTTCGGTGGCCGGCTCGACATCTTCGGCCAGCGGCTGGTGGAGATCTGGGCCGCCCTTCCCTTCCTGTACACCATCATCATCATCAGCTCGGTGGTGCGGCCGAACATGGGCCTGCTGGTCGTCCTGCTGGCCGCGTTCGGCTGGATCGGCATCAGCTTCTACGTGCGCGGCGAATTCTACCGGGAAAAAGCCAAAGACTACGTGGCGGCCGCGCTTGCGCAGGGGGAATCGAATGCCTCGATCATCTTCCGCCACATCCTCCCGAATTCGCTCACACCGGTGATCAGCTTCGCTCCCTTTGCGATCGTGGGCAGCATCGGCTCCCTCGTTTCCCTGGATTTCCTCGGGTTCGGCCTTCCGCCGCCAACCCCGAGTTGGGGAGAGTTGGTCGGGCAGGGTCTCGCCAACATCCGAAAATGGCACCTCGTGCTCTTCCCCCTCGGCGCGCTCTTCTCCACCCTGCTGATGGTGGTCTTCATCGGAGAGGCCATTCGCGAAGCCTTCGACCCAAAGGTCTACTCGAGGCTGCGGTAGAGTCATGGCACCAGATCCAGAACCTCTGTTGCGCGTCGAAGGTCTGCGCACCCAATTCGTGGTCGAGGGCCGCGAGGCCCGGGCCGTCGATGGCGTGAGCTTCGATGTCCGGCCCGCGGAAGTGCTCGGCATCGTCGGGGAATCCGGGTGCGGCAAATCCGTCACCGCGTTGTCGGTCCTGCGCCTGATCCCGGATCCTCCCGGACGCATCGTCGCCGGACACGTTCATTTTGGCGGGCGCGACCTCCTTGCCCTCGAGGATCGAGAGGTACGCGCCCTGCGCGGCCGCGACATCGCCATGATCTTCCAGGAACCCATGACCTCGTTGAACCCGGTCTTCACGATCGGGGCGCAAGTCGCCGAACCGCTCCGCCTGCACCGCGGCCTCGGGCGCCGCGAGGCGCGCGACCGTGCTGCCGAGGCACTCACGCGGGTCGGCATCCCCGACGCCCGGCGCCGCCTCGACGACTACCCCCACCAATTCTCCGGCGGCATGCGACAACGTGTGATGATCGCGATGGCACTCATCTGCGAGCCCGCCCTCCTCATTGCCGACGAGCCCACCACGGCGCTCGACGTCACGATCCAGGCCCAGATCCTCGATGTGATGCGGGACGCCCAGTCGCGCCGACAGGGAGGATCCATCATCCTGATCACGCACGACCTCGCCGTCGTCGCCGAGACCTGCGACCGCGTCGTCGTGATGTACGCGGGCAAGGTGCAGGAGGTCGCGAACGTGGTCGACCTCTTTGCCGATCCGCGCCATCCCTATACGCGGGGCCTCCTGAACAGCATCCCCGACCCCGAGAAGAAAGGGCAACCCCTGGCGGCGATTCCGGGAAGCGTGCCCGGGATCTTCGACCGCCCGCAGGGCTGCGCCTACGCCACCCGCTGCCCCGCGGCCACCGAGCAGTGTCGGATCGAAGAGCCCGAATTGCGCGACGTCGCGCCCGAGCGCCAGGTCCGATGCCACTTCGCGGAGACCGACTCGTGAACGACGGACGAGCCCCCCTGCTCTCGGTTCGCGACCTCCGGGTGGCCTTCCCGGTGACCGGTGGCGTGCTCCGCCGCACGATCGCCGAGGTCCGGGCCGTCAACGGGGTGAGCTTCGACCTGCACGAGGGAGAGGTACTCGGCCTGGTGGGCGAATCCGGCTCGGGCAAGACCACGGTGGGCCGCGCGATCATGAACATCGTGCGTTTCCTCTCCCCCGACGTCCGCCTCTCGGGGCGCATTCTCCTGCGCACGCCCCAGGGCACCATCGACCTCAATGGTCTCGGCGGCCGGGCCATGCGTCCACATCGCGCCGACATCTCCATGATCTTCCAGGATCCCTATGCCTCGCTGAACCCGCGCATGACGGTTCGCCAGATCCTGGACGGTCCCCTGGCGCTCCATACCGACCTCGATCGAGCCGAGCGTCAGAGACGCATGGACGCATTGCTCGAGCGCGTCGGACTTCGCTCCGAACACGCGGGGCGCTACCCGCACGAGTTCTCCGGCGGCCAGCGCCAACGCATCGGCATCGCCCGGGCCCTTGCCACCCGGCCGCGCCTGATCATCGCCGACGAACCCGTCTCCGCACTCGACGTCTCCGTGCAGGCGCAGGTCGTGAACCTGATGCACGAACTCAAGGAAGAGTTCGGGCTGACCTACCTTTTCATCGCCCACGATCTGAGCGTCGTCCACCACGTCTCCGATCGCATCGCCGTGATGTATCTCGGCGAGATTGCCGAGATCGGCGACGCAGAGGCGGTCTACCGCGATCCGCGTCACCCCTACGCCAGAGCTTTGCTCTCGGCCGTGCCCCGGCCACACCCGGGCGCCGATCGCACAGACCGGATCCGGCTCGAAGGCGACATCCCGACACCTCTCGCCCGGCCCTCGGGCTGTGGCTTCCGCACCCGCTGCCCGGCCGCGGTGGAACGCTGCGCGCAACAGGCACCGCGGCTGGAGGATCAGGGGGAGGGACGATGGGTCGCCTGCCCCGAGGTGCGCGGTAGCTCGTAGCGCTCCTCGCGAAGGATCTTCACCCACTCACCCGCGGCGAGCCGCGCGCCGGGCGGACGTCCGTTCAGGACCTCGAGTTCAGCCGGTTCTCCCCGACTCCGCGCGCGCGCCGCGACGGCACCGACGGTTTCCCCGGCCGCCGCCTTCCGGAGGCGCAACCGTTCGACCCGGATCCCTGCCCGGTCCGAGGCATCGGCCGGCCGGAACGAGTTGGTCGAAACGTGCACCGCGCGGCGGTCCTTCGATTCGACCGACGCGCCGAGCACCTGATAGACGAGCCCGCCGCTGGCGACCCAGGCCAGATCCAACTTCGCCGCACGACCATCGACGCGCGCGTCGACCTCCGTCCGCACCGCGGGCAGGGTGCCGATCGTGCCCACACGCAAGGCGCCGTCGAAGGCGTCCTCGCGCGTCACCGCCCGGGCCACCGTCATCGGGTCGTTTCCCTTGCCCGCAAGACTCACCAGAAGGAGGGCGGAATCCGTGCGTGCGGCAACGAAGTCACGCGCATTGGACCGCTCCCATCCCGGCGGGAACCGGATCGCGAAGCCCAGTTCCGGCTGCACGAAGGTCTCCCCGACGAAGACGCCCTGCGCGGGGTCGGGTCCCGTGCGTAGACCGTCGATGGCGTGCAGATGCGCGGCACGCGGCGAGGGCACCACACGCGAGGCTGGCGGCACCGCGGCGGCACGCGCGCGAGTCGCCGCGACCCGCTCGGGCGTCGATGGGTGCGACGAAAAGAACCCCGGCCGCCCGTCCTCGCCCTGAAGGACGGCGTGACGATGCAGGGTATCCAGGGCTTCGGGTAGACCGGCGGGGTCATAGCCGGCCGCAACCATGAAACGCTGACCGAGCTCGTCAGCCTCCCGCTCCTGCTCCCGCCCGTAGGACGCAAAGAGCGCCTCCGTGGCGCGGTCGCCGGCACCGGCGACGAGTTCCCCGAGTGATCGAGAGACGAACCCGGTGGCCAACGCTCCCAGACCCGTCGCGATTCGCATCGGGGCCTGCACCGACGCCTGGTTGGTCCCATGGCGCGCCGCCACATGGCCGATTTCGTGGCCGAGAATGCCAGCCAACTCGGCTTCCGAATTCGTCAACGCGAGCAATCCCCGCGAGACGAATACATAGCCCCCGGGCAAAGCAAACGCGTTGGGCTCGTCCATCTCGACCACCCGGAACTGGTAGGAAAACCCGCTCTCCGGTGTCTCTGCCGCGACGCGGTCGCCCACCTGCGAGACATAGGCGCCGATTGCCGGATCCTCCAGGAAACCGAAGGTACGCTCCACCTCACGGCTGGCACGCTCCCCGAGCGCCCGCTCTTGTCCCCGTGAAGTCAGGACGAACTGCGGCCGGTTGGTCACCGGATTGATCGCGCAGGCCAGAGCGACCATCGAGCCGAGGAGAGGGACGAGGAATCGCCGCACCCAGGGAGCTTCCACGTTCCGAGGCCGACACTCAAGGCATCGGTTGCGTCGCTGCGCCCCAGAGGGCAGAAACGTCCGAGAGAGGAGTTCCAAGACGTGATCCCCATGCTTCGATCAATGGCCGGCCCGGCCGTGTTCGCCCTTTTCGCCCTCTTCGTCCCCGCCGCGCCCGCGCAGGCGACGCCAGCGGCCCCGTCGAACCCCGCGCTCGCGACGCAGAGCGAGGCCCAGGCGCAGGCGGTGCTGCAGCAGCAGGCGGCTATGCAGGCGGCGATGGCGCCCGCGCTGCAGGCGGCGATGGCGAATCCGGCGGCGATGGCCGCCGCGTTCGCCGGGAACCCCGCGATGC
>JAPOLW010000906.1 GCA_029976905.1 bacterium
GGTTCCCGGACCCCAGGGGCGACCCGAGCTTCCGAGGCGCGCGGTTGTCCTCGGGAGGAGGAGGCGCCGACGCCGCCGACCACGAACGCGCGGGGGAGGCGTCGGATTCGGAGGCGTCGCGAGGGGTGTGCTTCGAGGACGCGTCGCGGCCGCGCGGGAGGGAGGGCGCGACGGCGACGCACGTGCCGCGAGCCGGGCGCGCGCGCGGCGGCGAGGTGTTTGTGTTCGGCGGCGTCGGCCGCGCGGACGCTTCTTTCGATGACGACGACGACGGCGGCGATCCGAACGATCCGAGTCGCGACGCGGACGCGTTCCTGGACGATCTCTGGCGCTACTCCGTCGCGGACGCGCGGTGGACGTGGTGCGGCGACGGGCGCTCGGCGCGAGCGGCGGCGCGAAAAGCGGCGGCGGATAAAAAAGACGATGGTTTCGGCGGCGACGCGGACGCGCGCGTCGCGGGAGGAGGACGGCCGCGGCGGCGCGCGAGAACCCGATCGACGCACTGGCTGAGCGGGCTGTTCGCCGCGCGCTCGCCCGCTCCGCCGCGGAGGCCGCG
>JAPOLW010000907.1 GCA_029976905.1 bacterium
GGTGGAGCAGTCGGTGGCGGGGCACTCGGTGACGGAGTAGGTGGAGCACCCGGTGGCAAAAGAATAGCCCCGCGGCCGTTGCTCAGCTCGCGCCACGGATAGGTTGTCCCCGGACCCAGCTCTGCGTTGGTCGTGGGCAGCAGCGTGCCGCCGCCGCCGAGGACGAGCATCGTCGGGAGTCTGTGCGCCTGCATCTCGCGGAGCGCTCGTCGAGCGGCGAGCTCTCCGAGTCGGTTGGCGGATCTCGCCGATCTCGCGAGCTCTGTGGCGACCCCCCGCGCGCCCGCGAGTTCGCCGGATCGCGCGAGGAGCCCCGTGGTTCGCCACACCCCGCGCGCGAATTCGCGCGCGACGTGCGCGGGCGACGCCAGGACGCCCGGCGGGGCGACGCGCGCCAGCGACGCGTTAGCTCGCGCCACCGCGTCGATCGCCGCGTGCCATTGCGCCGGGGACTGCCGGAGCAGGGCGGCGGTGAGCGGCGACACCGCGCGGGGCACCTGCTGCGCGAGGGACTCCGGGACGCCGCGCGCGATCCACGACGCGGCGGCGGACGCC
>JAPOLW010000908.1 GCA_029976905.1 bacterium
AAGCAGGAGGTGGCGATGGAGACGGCGGCGAAGAAAAGAGCCGGCGGCAAAACCAAAGCCGGCGACGCCAAAACCCAACTCGCCGACAAGAAGCAGGAGATGATGGCCAACATGTCCAGCCGCATCGCGGACGCCGTGGACGCCGCGGACGCGGCGATCGCGAAGGATGCGAGTGATGCCGACGACAAGGCGGCGGCGAAAGACGACGAGAAGGCGGCGACGAAAGACGACGACGACGCCGACGCCGACGCCGACGCCGACGCCGACGCCGCCGCCGCCGCGCGCGCCGCGGAGCTGGCTGCGCTGTACGAGGACGACGCGCCGGACGCGCCCGCCGGCGGCGGCTGTTTCGGCGGCTGTTTCGGGGGCGGGCCTAAGAAATCCTCGCGCGCGAACGCCAAGCCCCCGCCTTCGCCGGGCGCGAAGCACCTGCCGCGGGTGGAGCCGGCGTCGCCCCTGACCACCAAGTCGCCCTCCGCGCGGATGGGCGAGATCGAGGAGGCGCCGGAGGAGCGGGAGGACGCGGCGCCCGCACAACCGGCGAAGGAAAA
>JAPOLW010000909.1 GCA_029976905.1 bacterium
CTCGAAATCAATCGGATTCACTTTATGCGGCATGGTGGAGGAGCCGACTTCCCCTTCGACCATGCGCTGTTTGAAGTACCCGAGCGAGATGTAGGACCAAATATCCCGGCTGAAGTCGACCAGAATCTGGTTTAGCCGGGCAATCGCGTCGAAGTACTCCGCGAGATAGTCGTGGGGCTCGATCTGGGTGGTGTAGGGGTTCCATTGGATGCCTAGACCGGTCACAAAGCGCTCGGAGAGTGCTGGCCAGTCAACATCCGGATAGGCCACCTGATGGGCGTTGTAGTTGCCCACGGCGCCGTTCATCTTACCCAGTGGTTGGATGGCGCTAGCGGCAGCCAGCTGCCGGTTCAGTCGCATCACGACGTTGGCGAGTTCCTTGCCCAGAGTGGTTGGCGTAGCGGCTTGTCCATGCGTGCGAGACAGCATGGGCTGTTCAGCATGCTCATGTGCGAGGCCCGCCAATGCATCACGGACGGCTTCATAGTGCTCGATCATGACACGGTGCCCGTCGCGGATCATGAGGGCATGGGCGAGGTTATTAATATC
>JAPOLW010000910.1 GCA_029976905.1 bacterium
GTCTCGCTGGTCACGCGCCTGACGCGCAACATTCCGCTCAATATTCCGCTGGTATCCGCTGCGATGGACACGGTGACGGAAGCGCGCCTGGCCATTGCGCTGGCTCAGGAAGGCGGCATCGGCATCATCCACAAGAACATGACCATTCAGGAACAGGCTGAGGAAGTCCGCCGGGTCAAAAAGTTTGAGAGCGGCGTGGTTAAAGACCCCATTACCATCGAGAGCACTGCGAGCATCGCGCAGCTGATTGAGCTTACCCGTGCCAACGGCATTTCCGGCGTGCCGGTGATGGAGTCTGGCAACCTCGTCGGCATTGTGACGCGCCGCGACATCCGGTTCGAGACCGACACAGAGCAGCCGGTATCTGCCATCATGACCAAGAAGAAAAAATTGGTCACGGTCAAAGAGGGTGCACCACTTGAAGAGGTGCAGAAGCTGTTGCACGAGCACCGGATCGAAAAAATTCTCGTCGTCGACGACGATTTCGGTTTGAAGGGCCTCATTACCGTCAAAGACTTCGACAAAGCGGAATCTTTTCCCCACGCGTGC
>JAPOLW010000911.1 GCA_029976905.1 bacterium
CGGCCAGATCGACGAACTCGGGAATATTCGCTGCCCGATCGGGCGACGCGAAACGTTCAAGGAGGACCGGAGGGCTGTCGTTGCCGTCTTCGTCGATATGGGTAAGAAACAGCTGCGTGTACGGCGTGTTGACCTTCGAAGAGAAGACCATCCACTTGCTGTTCGACGACCAGCTGTGCCACGAGTTCATGCGCGCGGTGTTGTAGCGAAGCCGTCGCGCCGGTCCTCCTGCGGTGGGCACGATGTAGAGCTCACTGTCAGGCATGAGCAGCATATAACTGTCGGCTTTGCAGAAAATGATCCATTTCCCGTCCGGCGAGTATTTCGGAAAGTAGTTGCTGCGTCCGTCCCCTGAGGCACCTTCGAGTGGGACTGCCTCGCCGCCTTTCCCGTCGTTGAACGGGATGCGGTAGATATCGTAACGAAACGGTTTCTTGTCGCGCGTGAACTCCGGGACATCCTCCTCGCTGAGCAGCGCGTTGTTCTTCTGGTTGAGAAAACCCGCTTCGAATACCTTTGCTCTCGCAAAGAGAATCTCGAGTCCGTCGG
>JAPOLW010000912.1 GCA_029976905.1 bacterium
GAGTCAAGTTCTAGAAAGCGAGGTCGAGGAGCTCCGGGACGAAATGAGCCAGCGTAAGGACGAGCGGATCGAGCAGTTCGAGGAGAACTACCACCGGGCCGTCGAGGATCTCTCCGCGCGCGAGGGCCTCGGCCCGGTGCACGGCGCGGCGCGCCGCGCGGGGCCGGACCCAAAGACTTGTAATGTGAATGACAGCGATTTTTTTCATCAAGGCGACACTCGCGCGATCGCGCCGTCGATGCGTCCGATGCGCGAATCGACGATTCTGCCGCGTGGCAGCCTGTGGCCTTGGCTCGTTCCGGCGCCACACCCACCCGCGCGCGGCATGGCGACGACGAGCTGGACCGCGCGGTGCGCCACCCCGGCCACCGCCTCGACCGCCTCCGCGCGTCGTTCCCCGTTCCTCGGCGGCGCGCGCGCGTTCAAGCCCTCCGCCCCCTCCCGCTCGGCCGGCCGCGTCTCGACGCGTACCCGGTGCGACGTGCGCAAGGCGTGGCGCAGCAGCCGGTCCATGACCCTGACCATCAAGGACGAGGACGAGACGCAC
>JAPOLW010000913.1 GCA_029976905.1 bacterium
GGTAATTGAAGATGAGGCGTTTCATATGCCAGCAAATGGTAGTGCATACTTAACTGATAATACAAAGTATCATAATTTTTTTAATGGTAGTGAAATAGAAAGAGTGCATTTAGTTGCCACCGTTTTAAACAATGGTTTAGATGAAATGCATTTAGATGAATCTTGGCGTGATGAAGAAAAGTGGAATATAGAACACACAAATTGTGGTACAGACGATTGTTGTAAAGAGTGTTAATGGCCTGCTCGGCAGGACTCGAACCTGCGACCTACGGTTTAGAAGACCGTTGCTCTAATCCAACTGAGCTACGAGCAGTTTGATTAAATTCTTATCTATAGTAAATTGCGAAAGTATCAGCACCATTCATATGACAGAATGATTGAGGTCTTATATAATGCATTTGTAAACCAGTTTTGTATTGTGTTTTCATACCTGATTTTCCTCTATATCTGTATCTTATTTTCTTTGCATTTTTTTGAGCAGATACTTCTTTAAAATAACTTAAATATTTAATTGGTATACCAGAGGCTATACAACTACCATTGTATT
>JAPOLW010000914.1 GCA_029976905.1 bacterium
CATTTCATTTGCATATCGATACTGTCTACAAAGTCGTTTACTGACCAAGGAGTTTCATATTCATATTCAAATATTGGAAATGCAAATTTAGAAGCAACCCTTTCAAATGGTAGATATATTTTATGTGTAGTTCTACAAAAGCAAAATCCTCTAGGAAATTTAAAATTTGTTCTTAAAGTTGATAACTTCATACCATAATATTTAGCAATAGATTTTACAATTTATAAATAATTCTGTAAAGTGCTGAAGTGGCTCAACTGGTAGAGCAACTGATTTGTAATCAGTAGGTTGGGGGTTCGAGTCCCTCCTTCAGCACCATTATTAAGAGGACACATTATGCCAAAGGCAAAAACAACAACAACAAAGACAACAAAGAAGAGAGTAAGCAAAAAGAAAGCAGATACTTCTTTTGATTGGAACAATGTTGGCGACAATGTAATGAAAAATGCACAAGAAATAGGTGCTAACATTAGAAAGAACGCAGAACAAATTAGTAAGAACATTGCTAAGAACTCTGCCAGAATTGCTAAAAACATTAATAGTTATA
>JAPOLW010000915.1 GCA_029976905.1 bacterium
TTACTTGCAAAAATTTCCTTCGATACAGCCGAGAACGAGCCTACTAGTATTTAATTTTAATCCGGCCTTGGTCATTTAATTTTCACTGAGGGCTCCCGGCCGGGTCCAGGTTGACGAGGACGGGAATAGCGTGCGCTCGAGCGAGGCGAACGGCGATGGCGCCGGCGACGGCGAGCTGGAGCTTGGCGAGCGCCGCGTCCACGGCGCCGATCCTTCGAGCGTGCGTCGCGCGGACCCCGAGCTTGAGCGCGGCGGTGCGCTGCTCGTTGGCGGCGAGCTGCGCTTCGAGGCGGAGGACCGCGCCGCCCTGACGCCGCGCGCCGTGCTCGCCGCCCCTCGTGCGCCGCCGCGCCTCCGCTGGGAGCTCCGCGTCGCTCGCGCCGCCCTGCTCAGGGTTGGGGCTCGGGCTCGGGCTCGGGCTCGGGCTAGGGTTAGGGTGAGGGTGAGGGTAAGGGTAAGGGTTAGGGCGCGCCGCCCTGGTTCGGCTTCGGATTCGCGTGCTCGCGCCTGGTCGGCGAGCACGCTGCCTTCCTCCCCGGGCAAGGGG
>JAPOLW010000091.1 GCA_029976905.1 bacterium
GGCTCGGGCGCGCGCGCCGCGGATTGTGACTTTTCCGCGTTGTTAAGAAAACACGCGCCCGGGAAGCGCGCGGCGCGCCTGGCGTACCTCTCCGCGCTCGGGCTGTGCCGGGGGGGCACGTACGAGGTCACGGACGCGCCGGCCCCGCCCACGCGGGCCGATGCACCCGACCTCTTCGTCGAAAGCTCCATCGATCAGATGTCCCCCTACGTGCAGGGCGAGGTGCGTTATACGGCACGGGTCTTCGATGCCATCGGTCTGCGCTCGGGCGCACTCACCGAGCCGCGCGTCGCGGATGCGCTCATCGAGCCGGCTGGTGAGGGGCGGACCTACGATGAGGTCGTGCACGGGCGGCGCTACCGGGTCCACGAACGGGAGTACGTGATCACGCCGCAGTCCAGCGGCACTCTGCGGATTCCCCCCCTCGTGCTGGAGGCTCGGGTGGCGGCCCCGCGTGGGGCGCGGCGTTCGCCCTTCGAGGAGTTCTTCGGGGCCGGTGATCCGTTTGCCGGAATGTTTGCCGGGGCGGGCTTCGATGACTCGCTCTTCGATCGGATGATGAATCCCGGACGTGAAGTGCGCGTGCGCTCGAATCCGATCGAGATCGAGGTACGGGCGCGACCGGACGCCGTCGCCGAGGGTTGGTTCCTGCCGGCCCGTCGGGTCGAGCTCGTCGAGACCTTCGCGCCGGTCTCGCCGGAGTTCCGGGTGGGGGAAGCTGTCGAACGCACGGTTTACTTGCGTGCTCTGGGGGCCTCGGCCGCCCAGCTCCCGGCGTTCGAGATTCCCTCCGCTCCGGGCGTCCGCCAATACGACGAGGGTTCCCGCGACGCGAGTTCGGCGACGCCGGAGGGGACGGTTTCGATCCGCGAGCAGACGGTGGCGCTCGTGCCCACACGACCGGGGGAGGTGACCCTTCCCGCGGTGGAGGTCGAATGGTGGGATACCAAGACCGAGACGCGGCAAAGCGCTCGCCTGCCGGCGAGGACGATCGAAGTCCTGCCAGCGGTCGGTGCTCCGTCAGGTGCGGCCACGGTGGCCGTCACTCCGCCGCCCGTTTCGGCGGCAACGCAATCCCCACCGCTCGCGTCGAAGGACGACGTCGAGGGAGGACGGCAAGTTCCGGTCGCCGCACCGTCGCAAGAGATCCTTCTGGCCCTCGCCGGGCTCTTTCTCCTGGCCCTCGTCGCCGGCGCTGCACGCGTATACCGTCGTCGGGGTCCGGTCGCCGAAGCGCCAGGGTCGTCTCCTGTGACCGACGGCCGCGTTTCGTTGCGTGCTGTCCACCGAGCCTGTCGGGCCAATGACGCGGCTGCGGTACGCGACGCGCTGATCGGATGGGCGCAGTCCCGCTGGGGCGTGGCGGCGCCGGCCAATCCTCGCTCGATTGCGCGCCGACTCTCCCATGCGGGCTTCGAAGGGGAAGCGGCGCGACTCGACCGGACGCTGTACGCACCGGGCGCCGAGGCGTTCGACGGTGCGGCCTTCTGGCGCGAGTTGCGTGCGGCGGTGCGTTTGGGAGATCCGCGAGGCGAAGCCGTGAACCAAGCCGTCCTTCCCGAGCTCTACCCGTCGGTCTGATCCCTCGCGAGACACGGCGGTGGCGGTGTCGAACCCCGGCCCCCGCCACCGCCGCTCACGGACGCATGCCTGCAACGGTGACCGTGGCGCGCGCGGTGGCCAGGGCAGACGGCTCCCCGAATTGTTCGAGGAAGACTTCGAGCTGCCAGGAGCCGGTCTCGCCGAAGGGTGGCACGACCACGACGGACGCGTTGCGGGTCTCGCCGGCCGCGACGTCGCCGAGCAGGCGCGAGAAGGGGCCCCGCGGCAACGTTTTCCCCGACGGGTCGGTCCACGCGTAGGACAACCCAACCAGGCCCGACTGGGCGACGCCCAGTGCGGGCCAGGGGCACGGGCTCTGGTTTTCGATCCGTACCGGGATGGGCACAGGGAAGGCGGTGAGCGCGATGACCGGGGGAACCTCGACGTCCACGATGCGGCCCGCGCGGCACTCGGATGCAAGGGCGGACGTCGAAAGACCGGTCAGCGTGCGGCCCGCTCGCGGTGGTCCCTTCACGGCCTCGCGCCAGGGGCGCACCGGGGTCTTCTCGACGGCGTAGACCACGTCGCTCCCAAAGCGGGCGACCTCGCGAAGCCCTTCGGTGTCGACGTCGGACCAGGCCGTCTGCTCGTGGCCGATCAGGCGGTCACCGTGCACGACGACCCAACGGACGTCGACGGCGTCGACGAGAAAGGCGAGGGCCTCGGGGTCGGGGAGCTGACGGATGGCGGTCGTCAGAAAAGAGGCCGAGGGGGGCTCATAGCCGCTGTAGCCGTTGAGGAGAGGCTTCCAATGGTCCGTGCTGGCGAGCATGTACCGGGCGTTGCGTTCGGCGCCGACGAAGTCACTGTCGACGGAGGCGGCCGGAATCTCGAGGACGGCGCCCGGGTCGGCCTGCGCCTCGAGGAAGGAGTACACCGGCGGGGCCGACCGTCCGAGATGTGCCGGGAAGACCGGACTGGGAAGCGGCGCCGCCGCCACGGCGCAGGCGGCGGCGGCCGTCACACCCGTGAAGGTCTGAAACCACGGCGGTGCCCGCCGCGTCCAACGCGCGAGTGCGTGCCCGGCGAGGGCACACAGACCCGCGAGGACCACGATGAAGAAGCGTCGCGGTCCGCGGATCGAGGAGAAGCCGGGAAGATGGTCGTAGAAGAGAAGGTAGGGCGTCGGCAGGCGAAATTCGCCGATGTCCACGTAGGGACCCGACGAGAAGAGGACCGCGACGCCGACGACGGCCCACAGGGCCCATTCGCGCGTCGTCAGGCCGATGGGATCATGGCGTAGGCGGCGCACACCGCGTTGGGCGAGGTCGGCACCGACCAGGGCGAGCACGGCGACGCCGGCCAGCTGCACGAAGGCGAGGCTGACGTAGTCCCAGGGGGCCCAGGCGTGCCCGACGAAGCGGCTCGGATCGAAGGGGGGGATGATGCCTTCTTCGCGGGCGCGTAGGTAGGGAAGGGCGATGGGCGCTGCGATCAGCGCCCCCGCCCCCATGGCCCCGACCAGGGGCAGGCCGTCGGCGAGCGGCCGCCGATGCGTGCCGAGAACGCGCGCGAGAGCATAGGTTCCGGCGGCGAAGGCCATGAAGTAGCCCAGGTAGACACAGGCCAGCATCTGGAACGTGACGGCCGCGGCCAGGCCGACGAGATGGCGCAGCCTCCTTCGATCCAACCACAGGTCGATGGCGAGAAAGGCAAGCGGGATCGTGCCGGTGGCGAGGTATTGGGGATGGGGAAAGCCCTTCACGCGCCACGGGGCAAAGGCGAACGCGGCACCCGCGGCGAGGGCTGCGCCGCCGTTGCGCGTGTGGTGATACACCAGCGCGAACATCCCGACGCCGGCCAGAACGAAGGTCTCGAGCGCCATCGCCTTGAGAACGGCCAGGGCGCTTGCCGTCGCCGCGAAGACCGGTGCCGTGATCGGCACGTGCGCGATCATGTTCTCCGAGAGCGCGATCGTATTGGTTGCCGGGTGGAAGATGTTGCCGTCGAAGAGTGCTGCCGGATCGGTCACGATCGCCCGGGCCACCCACGCGAGGATCCAGACGTTGAGATGGAGGTCGGCGTTCTCGAGGCTGGCGAAGAAGGTCGTATCCCGGGGGAGGTCGTCTTCGGAGAGGAACCAGGGCCGTAGGACCCAGGGTGTCAGGGCCGCGAAGAAAACGGCGGCCAGGCCACCGGCGCGCCACGCCCTCTTGGCCGTTTGCGACATCGCCCGCGATCTGGCTCAGGCCAGTGGCGACCAACTCACGGTGCGCAGGAGACGACTCTGCCATTGGTCCCGAAGATCGAGGGCGTCGTGCATCCAGGTCCCGGGCTGCGTATGTCGGGCCGGCACCTCGTTGCACAGCAAGGGCTGAAGCACCTCCGGTCGCTGCACTTTCTGCCACAGGACGACCTCCCGGCGACGGCCGGCGCCAAAGGCCGTGCGGAAGCTCGCATCGACGGTGAGAATCCGCCCACCGGGCCCGGGAGATTGTTTCATCTCTTCGGCGTAGTGGGAGCCGGACCGCTCGATGTACTCGTCGAGTTTGTCTTCGAAGGGCCACACGGTGTCCTCCATGAAGAGGGCGAGTGGCTTCTCGACGCCCCCCGTGGGCACGTCGTCGAAGTCGATGGACTGCCAGGGCGACCAGGGCAAGGGGACGAGAATCTTGGCCTCGCTGTCGTGACGGAGAGAGTCGAGCGAAGCGGCAAACGCGGCCAGATCGCCGGTCTCGACCCGTCGAGCAATCCGCTCCCAGGCCGCTCCATCGCGCAGCGCGGTGATCGTGATCACCCGATACGAAGGGCCCGTCCCATGCGCATGACGGAGATAGTAGAGAAGGCGGCCGTCGCTTCCGTCCGCGAGCCTGGGCATCCAGACCGTGCGGAACGCCTCGTCGAAATCCGGTTCTCGCCGCCCGTGGACATGGTGCGTTTCGTGCAGAAGGAGCATGCGCGAGCCTTTATCACGCATCGCCGCGTACGGGCAGATCCAGGGTGACCACCAGTCCGGGGTTGCCGTCGGTGATTCGAACCTCGCCGTCGTGTAGGTGCGCGATGGCCCGCACCAGGCTCAGGCCGAGTCCGCTGCCGGGGGAGGTGCGGCTCGCCTCCAGGCGGCTGAACCGATCGAAGGCCTTCTCGCGGAATTCGGCCGGGATTCCGGGCCCGTCATCGGCGACGACGGCATGCACGCGGTCCCCGGAGGTCTCGATCCGGCAGCGCAGATGTCCGCCCGTGGGAACGTATTTGAGGGCGTTGTCGAAGAGGTTGGTGATCGCCTGACCGAGCAGGCCCGGATTTCCCGAGAGGGGCGCCGGGTCTCCCGGCTCGAGGACCAGGGAAAGCCCGGCTTCTTCGGCCGCGGGTTCGTAGATCTCGACGAGGTCGGAGAGGATCGCGCGGAGGTCGAGCGAGACGAAGTTCTTGCGCGGTTCGCCCGACTCGGCATGGGCGATGGTCAGAAGTGCGTTGAACATCGCCAGGATCGCATCGGCATCCCCGATGGTCTCCTCGAGAGCATTTCGGTAGGCGCCGGTGTCCTCTCTGGCGAGGAGCGCCACCTCGATGCGGCTGCGCAGACGGGAGATGGGGCTGCGCATGTCGTGCGCGATGTCATCGGTGACCTCGCGCATCGCCCTCATGAGCGTTCCGATGCGGTCGAGCATCCGGTTGAGATTACGGGAGAGTTCGTCGAATTCGTCGCCGCGCCCGCTCTCGGGCATACGCAGGTCGAGGTCTCCCTGGAGAATGGCGACGCTATTTTGATTGATCTGGTCGAGTCGACGGGAGACCCGGCGGCTGAGCAGGAAGGCGCCCCCGATCCCGAGTGCAACCGATAGAAGGAGTGCGCCGAGAAAGGCCTCGCCGATGAGGGTCCGGAAACGCTCTCCCTCGGCGAGGTTGCGAGCGACCAGCAATTGCTCCCCGGTCGGGAGGCGATAGGTGCGCCCGCGAGCGCGGGCCTCTCTGGTTTCCTCGCCTTCGAGCGGGAATTCGAAAAGATCGCCGCGCTCTTCCATTCCCCGTGGCCATTCCCGGAGGTTGCCGGCGACGTACTGCCGCTTCGAGGTTGCGAGCATGTAGACCGTGGTCCGGCCGGCCCGCCGACTGGTCGTGCGCGTCACCACGGAGGCCATCTCGGTGACCGACTGCAGCGGTTGCAGCTTGCGTTGCAGATCCTCGGCCTCACTCCGGAGCGCAGCGTCCATCTCGGTTTCGTGCGCCGAAAGCGTCGAGAAATACACGAAGGCGAGCGCGCCGCTCAAAACCAGGACGAAGAGGGTCGCGAAGAGCAGCGTGTGGCGGAAGATGAGGCTACGGCGTTTCATTCTCCGCCAATCGATACCCCGCTCCGCGCACGGTGTGCAGGAGAGGGCGCTCGAAGCCTGCGTCGATCTTCTGCCTGAGCCGGCTGATGTGGACATCGACGACGTTGGTCTGTGGATCGAAATGGTAGTCCCAGACACTCTCCAACAGCATGGTGCGGGTGACCACCTGACCAACGTGTCGGAGCAGAAACTCCAGGATCCGGAACTCACGGGGCTTCAGCTCGATGGGTGTTCCCGCTCGCGACACGACTCGCGCGAGAAGGTCCATCTCGAGGTCGGCCACGCGCAGCGTCGTTTCCGGCGCACCCATACCCCGGTTCCGCCGGCCAAGCGCCTCGATGCGGGCCAACAATTCGGCGAAGGCGAACGGCTTGACGAGATAGTCGTCGCCGCCGGCGCGCAGGCCCGCGACACGATCCTCGACGCTCCCCATGGCCGAGAGGACCAGGACCGGAATGTCGGTGCCGTTCTTGCGCAGGGCCTCGATCACCGACAGGCCGTCGATCCCGGGGAGCATGCGGTCCACGACGAGAACGTCATAGGGATCCGTCGTCGCCATCACGAGCCCTTTGGGGCCGTCTTCGGCGAGATCCACGACGTAGCCGCTCTCGCTCAGTCCCTTGGCGACGTACCGGGCGGCCTCGTGGTCGTCTTCGATGAGCAGGATCCGCACGTTCCGACTATGCCCGAGTCAAAGCGCGACGCCTACCGCGAGGCCAGAATCCGTCCGCGTCTTTCGCGGCCGAAGGTACGGATCCATCGGCCGAAGGTCCGGTCGGCGAGATCGCGGGCCTGGTCGATGCGCGCCGCCGTTTCGTTCCGGATCGTCTCGGCATCGGCGACGCCAGCGGCGGCCCGCATCTCGGCCCGGTGGGCGGGCAGTTCGAGCCACCGGTCGATGAGCGGCCCATCGACCTCGAGATGGAATTGGAGGCCGTAGACCTTGTCGCCGTAGCGGAATGCCTGGTTGGGGCAGAATTCGGACGAGGCGAGGTGCTGGGCACCCCGGGGGATGTCGAAGGTGTCCCCATGCCACTGGAAGATGCGCTCGGTCGGAGCGAAATGGGAAAGCAGCGGGTCGCCACGTCCCGGTTCGGAAACCGAAACGTCGTACCAGCCGATCTCCTTGCGATGGGCTGGTCCCACCTCGGCGCCGAGTGCCCGGGCGATGAGCTGCGCGCCCAGGCAGATTCCGAGGACCGGAATGTCCCGGTCGAGCGCGTCCTGGATCCGCTCGGTCTCGGTACGGAGGTGGGGAAAGCGATCCACCTGGTCCACGTTCATCGGTCCGCCGAGCACGATGAGGCCCTCGTAGCCCTCGATCCGCGGCTCGGCCGCTGGATCGCGGCCGAAATTGACGTACCGGATCCGAAATCCGGCCCCCTTGAGCAGGGGATTGAGAGTCCCCAGGATCTCGTGGGCGACGTGCTGGAAGACCAGGATCCGGCGCATGGCTTCTGCGGTAGTCTATCGGGCGATTGGCCGTCTTGCATAATGGGAATCGAACCCGCCCGACGCGGCCGGGATCGGGCGGCGCACTCGCATCAGACATGCGTTCTGGTGCTTTGACTCCCGCCATCGTGCGCCCTATGGTCGGCGGGGCATGGGATTCCATCACCTTGCATTGGTGACCCGCGACACCAGGGCGACCCACGAGTTCTACACCGAAGTCATGGGGTTTCGCCTCGCCAAGGTCGAAGTCGGGCCGACGCCCTCCGGCGGCTGGTCCAAGCACTTCTTCTACGAGATCGGTGGCGAGGGCATGATCGCGTTCTGGGAGATCCACGACGACACGGTCCCCCCGGAATTCCCGACGGCGATCGCCGACGGCCTGGGTCTTCCGACCTGGAGCAATCACCTCGCGTTCACGGCGAAAACGCGGGAGGAACTCGATCACTACCGGCAACGCTGGGTCGAGCATGGACTCGATGTTCTCGAGGTCGACCACGAGTGGTGTGTGTCGATCTACGCCCTCGATCCCAATGGCATCATGATCGAGTTCTGCCTCACCACACGCGCCTTCACCGAGGCGGAGGTCGAGCGCGCCACGCAGCTGCTGGAGGACCCCGCGCCGATGATCTCGAAGGTGGTCCCGGCCACGAAGGTTTATCGGGCCGGCTCCACGTCGTGACTTGATTTCTGCGCCGCCTCCAGGTTATCTGGCATTAGGCACGCGGTGCGTTCCGCCTCTGGCGGAAGACCCCCCGGATGCTCCGTGGGAAGATGTCAACGTCGAGCCATCGCCCTCCCATCGACTTCTGGGGGACGGAGCGGACGACCTGACGCGCGCAGCCCGTGTAGGGAGTAGGGTATGGCGGCTGGACCCGTTGGCCGGGTAACCGACAATCCCTCGAACGCAGGTGGTGGCGGTAATCGTCGCCGCCGACGCGGTCGAGGTCAGAAGCGAGGAGGGCGTGGGCGCGCCGAAAACGAGCGTGCCTCCGAATCCGATCCGGGGCCTCTTCCCGAGCCCCGGAACGAGGCCGAGCGCGCGGCGCGTCGGATCGGAATCCGCCAGCTCTATCCGGAGCAGCAAGCCGGCATCGATGCAGCGCTCGAAGGATCCGACGTGCTCATGGTCTTGCCGACCGGCTTCGGCAAGTCGGCGGTCTACCAGACGCTGTCGATGCTGCTTCCCCGGCCCGTGGTTCTCGTGTCCCCCCTCCTGGCTCTTTTGCGCGATCAGCACGAGAAGCTGATCAAGTACCAGGTCCCCTGCGTCCGGCTCGACGGCACGGTACGCGGCAAAGCCCGGACGGCGGCTCTCGAGCGCATTCGCGAGGGAGGCTCCCTCCTGGTCATGACGACGCCCGAGACTCTCGGATCGGATGCGTTCGCCGAGGTCATCGCCGAATCCGGGATTTCCCTCGCGGCCATCGACGAAGCCCATTGTATTTCGGAGTGGGGCTACGACTTCCGGCCGGCCTACCAGCGCCTGGGCGAGCGTTTGCGCGCCTTCGGTGCACCACCCCTGATGGCGCTCACCGCGACGGCGACCGAGAAGGTCCGCGAGGACATTGTCCGCTTCCTGGGTATGCGCGACCCGCGGATCGTGTCGAGCTCCCCGCATCGCTCGAACCTCGCCTTCGAGGTCATGATCTGTCGCGATACGACGGCGCGCCTGCGCGCGCTGGCCCGGTTGGCTCAGCGCCTGCGTCGGCCGGGGATCATCTACTGCACGACGACCCGTGAAGTCGACACGGTCTACGCGATGCTGATGAAGCTGGGGATCCCAGCCCATCGGTATCACGGTAAGATGAACGCCGGCGATCGCAACGCGCAGCAGGAACTCTTCATGAAGCCGGGGCGTCGCACGGTCATGGTAGCGACCAGCGCGTTTGGCCTCGGGATCGACAAGCCCGACATCCGGTACGTCGTCCATCAGCAGTCCCCGGCATCGCTCGAGCAGTACGTCCAGGAAGCCGGTCGCGGGGGCCGCGACGGCGCCAAGTCCAACTGCATTCTCCTGCACGACCCCGAAGACCGCGGCACGCACGAGGCGCTCCTCTCGCGGAGCCGTTTGCGTCCCGAGCAGCTCTATCGACTCGGCCGTGCGCTGGCCGCATGGGCGGGTGAGGGGCGAACGCCCGACGTCGGGGCCCTCGCGTTGTCGGCAGAACTGGGCGACCGCGCCACCACCGCTCTCCTCGTGCCCATTGAAGAGGCTGGCATCATCGAATTCGACGACCAGAACGTCGTGGTGACGATCACGCCAGAAGAGGTGGAGGAACGGGTCTCCAGCCTTGCGGGCCAGTTCGAGAATCTCCGGACCCAAGACTCACGACGTCTCGACTCGATTGCGGACTACGCCAACGACGCGGGTTGCCGCGCCGCCTACCTGTGCGAGTACTTCGGTGAGGAAAGCGAGGGGTCCTGCGGACTTTGCGATGTCTGCCGAGGCCGTCCGGAACGACCGTCGACGTTCTTCCAGGCGATCGCGGCGCCGCCCAAGCGCGGGAAGAAAAGACGCCGGGGGCGGACCCGCGGCAAGGCGGGCGACAAGCGCGGCGGTGGCAAGAGACGGGGACAGACGGCGACCGCACCCGAGGGGAGCAGAGAGGGCCCGGTAGCGGCGCTGCCCTCCCCCGATGGGCAGCCGTCTGGTTCGCGCCGCTCGCGGCGCGGGCGCCGTCGGCGCCGTCGGGGAGGCAATCGCGGACATCCGCCGGCTGCGACGTCTGCCGGGAACGAAGCGTCGGCAGCGCCCTCCGCGCCGCCGGCGCTCGGAGCAGAGCAGAACCGTCCGCGGCCGGCGGCGGCCGCGCCGGGTCACCGGTCGGACGGGGTCGCCTCACGGTCGGACACCGCAGATCGCTCGTCGCACGGCAGCACCAACCCGGCGCAGGCCGGACCGCCGAGTGCGGCGGCCGTCTCTTCCGGGGCCGGTAACGATTCCCGCGCCGCGGCGCCGCGGCCGCCGCAAAACGTGCCAGCCGCCGGAGTCTCCGCGATGGTTTCGGGCACGACCACTGGTGACGGGGCGAAGCCCGCTGCTCCGGCTGGAACGAAGGACGTGCTCACGGCTACGGCCGCGCAGACGGCAACCGGGAAGACAACGGGGGCCGCGAAGACGGGGGCGACGGAAAAGAAGACCGCGACCGCCGCGGGGAAGAAGACGGCCGCCGCGGCGAAGAAGAAGCCGACGACGGCTGCGGCGAAGAAGAAGCCGACGACGGCTGCGGCGA
>JAPOLW010000916.1 GCA_029976905.1 bacterium
GTTCGCTGCGCCGCCTCCCCCCGACGACGTATCGGGCTTGAGCGCGGTGGGCTCGAGCGCTGACGCGGCGAGGATGGCGTTGGGCGGCCACCTCCCGCCGCCGCCGCCGTCCAAGACCGCTAAGGTACAGCCTCGCGCGCTTCGACTCAACGCGAACGGCGACGAGATCGACGAGGACGGCAACGTGGTGAAGACGGAGCCGCGCAACGAGACGTCGACGTTCAAGGTGAACGCGCGGTCGAACAAGCTCGACGCATTCGCCGCGGCGGAGCGCGCCGCGCTCGCGGAGGCGGCGAACGAGGACGGCCTCTGGCCGCTGCATGAAGCGGCCAGGAAGCAAGCGCCGCTTGAGGTGGTGGAGGCGCTGCTGGCCGCGCACCCGGAGGGCGTCAAGGCGGCGCGCGTCCTCGCCAAGCTCGAGATGTGCAACCCGGGCGGCTCGCTCAAGGACCGGATCGCCCTGCAGATGATCGAGAAGGCGGAGAAGGACGTCGAACCCGAGCCCGAGCCCGAGCCCGAGCCCGATCCAGAGCCCGAGCCCAATCC
>JAPOLW010000917.1 GCA_029976905.1 bacterium
AAGGCATCGAGGTCGCCGTCGCCGTCGATGTCGGCCAGGTCGGGGGCGGCGTAGGAGCCGACGTCAGCGAGGCCGAAGGGGTTGGTGGTGGCCGCCGCGAAGGTAGGGGTCGTGGCCGTGCCCGTGTTCTCGAAGAAGAGGGTGTCGCCGTCCCCGTTTCCGATGAAGGCGTCGAGGTCGCCGTCGCCGTCGATGTCGGCCAGATTCGGGGTGGCGAAGTAGCCGACGTCAGCGAGGCCGAAGGGGTTGGTGGTGGCCGCCCCGAAGGCGGGGGTCGTGGCCGTGCCCGTGTTCTCGAAGAGGGAGGTGTTTCCGTACATATCCCCGACGAAGGCGTCGAGGTCGCCGTCGCCGTCGATGTCGGCAAGGTTCGGGGTGGCGTAGTACCCGATCCCGGCCGTGGCGAAGCCAACGGGAGTGAGGCCGAAAGGGTTGGTGATGGCGGGAGCGAAGGCGGGGGTCGTGAGCGTGCCGGTGTTCTCGAAGAAGACGGTGTTGCTGTCGCTGTCGCCGACGAAGGCGTCGAGGTCGCCGTCGCCGTCGAT
>JAPOLW010000918.1 GCA_029976905.1 bacterium
CGCTCTTCGTCGCCTCCCCGCAGGACGGCAGCGTGACGCGGATCGTCGTGGACTAGATGGTCGCCCCGGGGGCCTACTTCCGATAGAAGGGTGTCAGACCATGGGTACTCCGGCGCTCAAGACCTGCGGCCTCCGCCACCTCGCGCTCCGTGTCGAGGGAATGGAAAGGGCTCTGTGGTTCTATCGGGACCTGCTCGGTTTCGAGGTGGTTTGGCAGCCCGACGGCGACAACGTCTACCTCTCCTCGGGTTGCGACAACCTCGCTCTCCACCGCGAGGCCGGGCTCACCAGGGATCCGGCAGCGCTCGACCATCTCGGGGTACTGGTCGGCACCCCCGACGAGGTCCAGAGCGCAGAGACGGCGCTGGCGGAAGCGGGCGTCACCATCCTGGAGCCGACGCGCAAGCATCGCGACGATAGCGTTTCCTGTTACGTCGCCGACCCCGACGGCAATCGCGTGCAGATCCTCTTCGAGCCGACGATCTCGCCCATGACCATCGCGGGAGGAAACCCGTGAGCGATGGCGCGCGCCGTGCCGCTGGGTG
>JAPOLW010000919.1 GCA_029976905.1 bacterium
TGGAAGGCGGGCGATTCAGCGCAAGCCCTTCCCGGAGGCGGCGAGGAACGACGCACCTTAATCTGGTTGAGCGTGCGGTGGAGGTGGATCGTCGCCGCGCCCTCGCAGTGCACGGAGATGATGTCGCTGCCCGCCTTGGCGAAGTCCGCCACGCGGAGCTCCGGCTCGACGATCATAAGGTGCGTGTCGAGCGGCTTGTCCGTCACCGGGCGGAGCGCGTCGACGACGAGCGGCCCGATGGTGATGTTGGGCACGAAGCGTCCGTCCATGACGTCGACGTGGATCCAGTCGCAGCCCGCCTCGTCCACCGCCTTCACCTGCGCGCCGAGGTTCGCGAAGTCCGCGCTCAGGATGGAGGGGCTCACGATGATGTCGTCCTTGCTGAACTTGTCGACGCGCGCTCCGTCTCCGGACGCGCGCGCGGCCGTCGCGCGGCGCGCGGCGGCGCTGCGGAGGGGCTTGTTCGCCTGGGTGCGCGCGGCGGTGGTCTTCGCGTGCATCATCATCGTCGGGGCTCGAAGGGAGGGAGACATCGCCGGA
>JAPOLW010000920.1 GCA_029976905.1 bacterium
CAGCAGCGCTGCAGGCTGCACACCACGTCGGTGAGCTGCTCGACGGCAAACGGCGACAGATGGCCGTTCTCGTCGGGGTGCATGTCCTCGAAGTCGACGCCCGACTCGCGAAGCAAAAACTTCTCGAAGACGGCACTCTCGGTCGCGAAGAGCTCGATGAGCATTTGCATCTTTTCCTTCTTGCGCTTGGACGGCTTGGGCACGTTGTACTCGCGGTCGAGGATGTCGTACCACTTGTTGCACAGCATGTTGGCGTAGGTGAGGTTGGGGCGGCACGAGGGGATGTGCTTGATGAAGATGAGGACGTAGGCCACCAGGCAGGCGCACACGCGGTACCGGTTGATCTGCGCCTTGAGCGCCTCGGAGCACGCCTGCACGTCAAAGTCGACGTCGCCGGTCTCGTGGTCGTCGGTGGAGTGCACGATGTGCGCCCACGAGCGGTCCGAGAGCGCCGCGCGGTTGGTGTTGGGCTCGGTGTCGGCCTTGAGCCCGAGCGGGCCGCAGTTGGTGCAGATCAGGTGCGACTCGTAGTGCAGCG
>JAPOLW010000921.1 GCA_029976905.1 bacterium
GCCGCGCGTTTCCGCGCACTTTTGGCTTCGCTTTTCGATCCGTCTCGCGCGCTCGCTCGTCACCGCGGGGCACTGCACGCCGCGGGAGGTTTCATCCGCGCGCGCCACCGCCCTCACCTCGACGATGCCCGTTCCTGTGTCCGTTTCGGGGTGGAAGAGCGCCGCCGGGGGCGGCGTCGACGCCGCGCCTTCCGTGATGGAGACGTCCGGTCCCTTCGCCGCGCTCGCCAAGCGCAAGGCCATCGACAGCGCCCAGAGCGCCTTCCCTCAGGAGCTCGGCGTCTCTTCGATCCTCGGATCGGGCATGATGGCCTTCTCGCTCATCCCGGGGATGTGCGCGCTGGCGTGTCGCGAGCTGACGGGAAGTCCGTGCTCACGTGATGTAAGATACGTACGTACTGTACATGCACATGTACATGTAGCGCGCCACGCGCGCGCGCGCGCGCGACGAAGAGCATTTTATGCGTCTTCTGACCGAAAGCTTGGCATTGCAGCCCTCCTTAGTGTGCGCTTGCCGGAGAGGCGTTCCGCATCGTCT
>JAPOLW010000922.1 GCA_029976905.1 bacterium
CCGCGGCGCCGAACGCGTTACCGGTCTCCTCCTCCACCCCTAAACTCTTGCTTTTCTTCTTCTTTCCGGACTTCTTGGAAGACACGGAGCCGGTGGATTTGGGAGGCATCAGCTCTGAAGCGTCGCCGGTCTCTTCGTCCTCCTCCTCCTCCTCCTCCTCGCCATCCGCCGCGGAGGCGGAGGCGATCTCGGTCTCCTCGTCATCATCAACATCCTCGTCGTCGTCCCACCCGGTCTCTTCGTCGTCCTCGTCGTCCTCGTCGTCCTCGTACACGGGCTCCGGCGCCGACTTCTTGCCCTTCTTGGCGGAGGCGGCGACGAGCGCGCCGCGGGGCGAGCGGAGCGCCAGCCCGCGGGGCGCGGAGGTGCCGAGCCCGGCGACACGAACGGCGCGGGTCGCACGCATCGCGCATCGCGGGACCGCGCCGGCGACCGCCGCGGCGGATCCGGAAGCGCGCGCTCTGCCCGCGACGCGCGCGGAGGCGCGGAGGGGGGAGACCGTGGTCATGGCGAAGACCATCTGCCGAACGGGGGGC
>JAPOLW010000923.1 GCA_029976905.1 bacterium
TCCGTCGCCAAGCGCACGCGCCGTTGCGTAATGTGTCGCCATCGTTGGGGTCCAAAGCTTGGAGCGCCGCTCGCGCAGACTTTGGATCGCCACGGCGACGTCGCCACGGGCATTTTCGGGGATTGCTCCGTCGCGCGCCCCTGAGCGAGCCTTCACACGGAACTGCGGCGCGCCGCTGCGATTCGGGACGAAAACATCATCTCCGTCAGGAAACAAGTCAGAGGCGGTGTTGTCACGGCTCAAGCCGTCATGGAGCAGAAGGTCGGCGTCGGCGTCGGCGTCGGCGTCGGCGTCAACGGGGAAAGCGCCGATGCTCGGTTCGGCATCCATTTCCGCGAGCTCTTGCTCAAGCTCTTCATCCATTCCACGGCTTGTGGCAATCAAGCTATTAACGGCGGACGCGGTCTCGCTCCTAGAGCGACGCAGCTCCACGGACATAGGCGTTGGTCGCATCTTTTTGCTTTCCAGAAGCGGCACGCCATCCGAGCGTTGGTGTGCCATCTCGCGACGAAGCATGACCTCCGAAGCTGCTTCC
>JAPOLW010000924.1 GCA_029976905.1 bacterium
GGGGCGCTGCGCGCCGGCCGCCGCGTCGGCGATCATCTCGCTGTTCGACTGCATGAGCGCGTGCAGCCGCTCGCACTCGTCCTGCCACTCGCGCATGTCCGCCAGCGCCTCCTGCTGGCGCGCGCAGCGCGCCGAGAGCACGGTGCACCGCGCCGCCGCCTCCTGATACCGCGACGTCGCGCCGCGCATGTCGTCCTTGTGCTGGCGGTACATGAGGCGGAGGTCGCCCTCGAGCCGGACGAGCACCGCGCTCTGCTCCTTCTGCGCGCGCGCCGACGCCGCGCTCGCCGCCTCCGCCTCGCAACCGCGCCGGCAGCAGGTTCTCCGAGGCGCCGGCGCCGGCCTCGTCGCTCGTGACGACCAGCGTGGACGAGCTGACGGGCTTCGAGTTCCAGCAGCGCTTCGACGACTGGCCGCCGCTTCGGCCCGACAACCCACAGCACCACGCCAACGCCAAGCGGCTCCACGTGGCGCTCGCGCAGGGCGGCCGCGGCACGGTGCGCCACGACATGGTCGTGCCGAAGGAGCTGTGC
>JAPOLW010000925.1 GCA_029976905.1 bacterium
CGTCGCGGCGCTGCGCACGGTGGAGGTCTCGAACGACGACTCCGATTCGGACTCCGCGCTCTCCTCGCCGCTCCTCGTGGACCGCGAAGAGCCGCTCCGCCGCGAGGACGTCTCGAGGTCGTCCCGAGTCGGATCCGTCGGAAGCGTCGAGACATAGCCGGTCGTCGTCGCCGAAACGTCGGCGCCCGTCCCGGCGACGCTCTTCGCGCCGCTCACGTCCTCGTCCTCGTCCTCGTCCTCGTCCTCGTCCTCATCCTCGTCCGCGGTCTCGGCGTCCAGCGCGCCCGAAACCGTGAGGGCGTCTTCGTCGTCGGAGTCCGTGTCCGCCGGGAACTCGACGAACGGCGCGTCCGACCACGCGTCGCGCTCGTCTTCGTCCGACCGACGCTCGAGCTCGAGCTCGAGCGTCTCCGCGCCCTCCGTCTGCGCGACGCGGGTCAGAAACGCGTCCGCCGCGCGGCGCACGACGGCGTCCGGGTCCGACTCCGCCAAGCCGCGCAGCTTCGCGAACGCGTCGGCGGCGAGGAAAC
>JAPOLW010000092.1 GCA_029976905.1 bacterium
GCGGATTGGTTTTCTGCTTGGGGTTGGTCTTGAGTATTTGACGCTCGCGCGGACGGCGCCGACGTTGTCAGGTGGTGAGTCACAGCGGATTCGTCTGGCTGGTCAGATTGGCAGTGGACTGGTGGGCGTGCTCTACATTCTGGACGAGCCGACCACCGGGATGCATTTCGAGGACGTCCGACGTTTGCTCGAAGTGCTCCGTCGTCTGGTCGCCGGCGGAAATACGGTCGTGGTGATCGAGCACAACCTCGACGTCGTGAAGGTTTCCGACCATGTGATCGACCTCGGACCTGAAGGAGGCGCGGCCGGGGGAGAGATCCTGGTCGCGGGCACGCCCGAGGACGTGGCGGCGTGCAAGGCCTCGCATACCGGGCGCTTTCTTCGGGAGCTACTCGGTCGTCGTCGCCGACGGAAGGCTGGCGTGGGTTGAGTTCCGTCGTTTCCGGTGAACTGCTATCCTCTCGATCGTGCGTCGGGAATCCCTGCGGACCTGGATGGGTCGTTTGATCGTGGGTGCGATGATCGTCATCGGGGCGTGTTCGCAAAACCGGTTCGATGATCCGTTTGCCTCCTATGATCCCGGAGACCCTTTTGACGATCCCTTCTTCGCTTCCAGCTTCGAGTCCGGCGCGCTCGACGAGGTCTACGACGGTCCGGCGCCGAGCGTCGGCTGGCTCTACGATGGGGATCGCGGCGCCGCCCAGGCTCTCGACGACCACGCGGATCCGTTCTGGGACGATTCCCCCGAGACCGACGGATTTGGCCCAGCGCGCGAGAAGACCTTCTCGGAGAAGGCCCAGGAGGCGAGCCTGTCGACGCTCAGCATTCTGATCGGTGCCGGGATGACGGCCTTGCCGTTCCTCATCGGAACCTGAGCGTTTGACCGATCGATCTGCGTTACCCGGTGCGTAGGGCCTCGCAATAGGCGTCGGTGCGTTTACGCACCGCGCCCGCGAGAAGGAGCATGCCCAGGATGTTGGGGAACGCCATCGAGAGAAGCATCATGTCCGAGAAGTCGAGCACGTCGTCGAGCCTCAAGATCGGGCCGAGGACGACGAAGAAGACGTACACGATCCGGTAGGGGAGAATGCCGGCCTGCCCAAACAGAAATTCCGAGGCGCGTTCCCCATAGTAGCTCCAGGAAACCATGGTCGAGTACGCGAAGACGACGACGGCGGCCACCAGCATGTAGGGGGCGCTGACGTGCAGCGTCGCGAAGGCGCGCGCGGTCAGGACGGCGCCTTCGGCCCAGTTCATCTGCGCTCCCGGAGTACTGACGCCGCTGAGCAGGATCGCGAGCGCGGTCATCGTGCAGACGATGATCGTGTCGATGAAGGGGCCCAGCATGGCGACCGAACCTTCGCGGATCGGCTCGTCGGTTCGTGCCGCGGCGTGTGCGATCGCAGCGGAACCGAGTCCCGCTTCGTTGGAGAAGGCGGCCCGTCGGGTTCCCTGGACGAGAACGCCGATGAAGCCGCCAAAGGCGGCATTCGGAGAGAAGGCCTGCTGGAAGATCTCGACGAAGAGAGCCGGGACCTGCGAAAGATTCGAGAAGATGATGGCGAGACAGATGGCGACGTAAAACCCGCACATTGCTGGCACCAATCGGCTGGTGACCTCGCCGATGCGACGGATGCCGCCGATGATCACGGCGCCCACCAGGACGCCCAGCGTCAATCCGACCCACCAGCCCGCCCCCGTGATCGCACCCAATTCGGGTATGACCGAGCGAGCGATTTCGAAGGACATCTTGCCCTGGAAAATGTTGCCGCCGCCGAAGGAGGCGAGCACCGTGAGGCCGGCGTAGAGGACGCCGAGTCCGCGTCCGAGCCATGCCAACTGGGGGCGTTGCTCGGCGATCCCGTCGCGCAGATAGACCATGGGCCCACCGAGGACGTGTCCGTCCGGACCGATCTGTCGGTAGGTCTGCGCCAGGGTGCAGGAGGAGAATTTGAGACTCATGCCGAAGAAGGCCACGACCCACATCCAGAAGATGGCGCCCGGACCTCCGGCGGCGATCGCGACGGCGACGCCTGCGATATTGCCGAGGCCGACGGTCGCCGAGAGCGCCGAGGTCAGTGCGCGGAAGTGGGAGATCTCGCCGGGGTCGTCGGGATCGTCGAACTTGCCGCGGACGCAATCGATTCCGTGTTTGAAGAGACGGAGGTTTATGAAGCCATATCGGATCGTGAAGAAGATGCCGCCGCTGGTCAGGACGACGAGGATGAAGGGAATCCCGGAGCCGAGATCGAAGAAGAGGATCGGAGTGATCCATTCGACGAGAAAACCGAAGAGCGCATCGATCTTGTCCTGAAGAGAGTTCATAAGATCCTCCGCGCGGTAGAGCGGCGGCGCGTTGTCTGGATCAGTTGCCGATAGGCTTGCTGGAGTTGGCGCGTGATCGTTCCGGGCGGCCCGAGTTCGATGTCGTCCACGCGTGTGACGGGAACGATTTCGATCACGGTTCCGGTGAGAAAGAGTTCGTCGGCCCGACCGAGATCCTCCGTCGCGAGCGGTGTTTCGCGGACGGAAATTCCCGCCTTCTGGGCCAGCCGGAACACGAGTTCCCGCGTGATCCCGGGAAGGCATCCCGCGGCCAGAGGTGGCGTCAGCAGGCGTTTGTTGCGGACGAGGAAGATGTTGCTGGTCGTGGCTTCGCTCAAGGCGCCGTCGCTTTCGACATAGAGCGCTTCGAAAGCGCCGGCCTGCCCGGCCAGAAGGCGCCCTTGCACGGCGGCGGCGTAGTCGGTGGTCTTGTGGCCCGACGTGAAGCCGGAACGTCCCTGGCCGAAGGGCAAGCGGATGACGGCCACGCCGTCGGTGCGGGCGTCGTCGAGCCCGACCGGAATGGGGCGCGGGATGAGGAGAACCGTCGGTTCGAGCCCCTCGGGCGGCGCGAGTCCCTCACCGACACCGCGCGTGATCGTAAGGCGGACGGCGGCCTCGGTCAGGCGCGCCGCGGCGACGACGTCGAGGATGGCGGCCTCCAGATCGATGCGCGGGAAGGCAATGGCGAGTCGGTCGAGGGTCGAGGCGAGCCGGCGCCGGTGTTCGCGCCACTTGAAGAGGCGCCCCCGGTAGATCCGGACCGTCTCGAAGGCAGCGTCGCCGTAGAGCAGCCCCCGATCGAAGACCGAGATGCGCGCTCGCGCGGCCGCAACCACGCGCCCATCGAGCCAGACGACCCGTCGCGGTCGGGGCCGGCCTCCTCGCGTCCGCTCGGGAGCTTCGGTGCGCCCACGGCTCACTCGCGTCCTCCTGGGGGCTTCGGTGCGGCCACGGCTCACTCGCGTCCTCCTGCGACGTCGGGCTCGCGAGCGGTGCGGTCCGGACGAGCGGCGTCGATGCATCGCTTGGCAGCGTCCAGGCCCAGAAGGGCCACCAGGAACGGTCTGGCCTTGAGCCAGCACTCCGCATATTCGCGCTCGGCATCGGAGTCGGCCACGATGCCGCCGCCCGCGAAGTAGGAGTAGACACCGTCCTGTGCCACCGCTGTCCGGATCGCGATGGAGGAGTCGAAATCGTCTTCGCGGCGGAACCAGGCGAGCGCGCCGGTATAGAGGCCACGCGCTTCGGGTTCGAGCTCGGCGATCACCTCGCTGGCGCGGATCTTCGGTGCTCCGGTGATCGAGCCTCCGGGGAAGGTCGCGCGCAGCACGTCGGAGAGTCCGACCTCGGGCCGCAAACGCCCCTCCACGGTGGAAACCAGATGATGCACGGTGGTGAAACTTTCGAGGCGCAGCAACGACGTCACATCGACGCTGCCGCGTTCGCAGATCCGCCCGAGGTCGTTTCGTTCGAGATCGACGATCATCACGTGCTCGGCGCGTTCCTTCAGGTCGGCCTCGAGATGCCGGGCGAGGGCGGCGTCGTGCTCTGCTTGCGGGTGCCGTCGTCGCGTGCCCTTGATCGGTTCGGTGCGAATCGCTCGACCGCGGACGCGTAAGAAGCGCTCGGGCGAGTTCGAGAGTACGGCGAAGGCCCCGCAGTCGAGAAAGACGCCGTAGGGAACGGATTGCGCAGCGCGCAGTCGAAGGAAGGTTGCAGCCGGGTCGGCGGTGCTCCGCACGCGAAATCGGTGGGCGAGGTTTACCTGGTAGACGTCGCCGGCGGCGATGTAGTCGAGTGCGCGCCGCACCGCGGGCTCGTAGGTCGCCCAGGAGGGGGTTTCCACCAGAGAGGCATCCCCGGGTGCGCAGATCGGCCTCGGTGCAGGAGAGAGGATGCTTGCGAGGAGGCGCCGGCCGGCGTCTTCGTCGTCGGCCTCGACGATGAGGCGGCAGGGCGCGTCGATCGATGGGGAGAGGGGTTCGCAGCGCACGACGGCGTCGTAGCGGCCGAGCCACGCAAGAGGACTGCCCGGCCCGCGACGTGATCGCGTGGCGAATCGCCCCTCCATCCACGGCCCCAACTCGTAGGAGAGGTACCCGACCGTGCGGGGCGTCTCTGTCTCGCCCACGCCGGGGACCTCGCGGACGAAGGTGGCCAGGGTCTCCAGGGGGTCGCCCGGAAGGACGGTGGAACCCCGCGCGTCCCTGCGGATCGCGCGCCCGCGCTCGTCCACGATCAGTTGCGCGGCCGGAGAGAAGCCCATAAAGGACGCGCGTTCGCCGGAAGCCCGATCGATCCAGAAAACGCCGCCCTGTTGGCGCAGACGAAGGAAGACCTCGAGGGCCGGGATTGGATTCTTGAGTTCGACTGACCACATGCGGAGCCCGCTCTCGCACCCACCGAGCGTACTCGGGAGAGTAGCGCGGTGAACGCCTCGGTTCACCTACTCCATCGGGCACTCCGGTCGGTCGTGACCATCCGGGCAGACGTTCCCTCCGGGCACGCCTCCGCGCCGATCCTCGGAACCGAGCGCATGGGCGCGGGGACGATCGTGGAGCCGACAGGCCTGGTTCTGACCGCCCACTACCTCGCCATCGGGGCGCGGACGATCGAGGTCGGGCCAACCGAGGGAGAGAGCATCCCTGGTCGGGTCGTCGGAATCGACTACGAGGCTGGCGTGGCGGCGATCGATATCGCAACGGCGCGGCTTCCCGGGCTCACCATTCGGGAGACGGACGCGAGTGTCGTCGGCGAGGAGGCGTTTCTCGTCGCAACCGTCGAGGACGGCCGTCGGGTCGGCAGCGGACTGGTCACCGCCTACGCTCCCTTCGAGGCCTTCTGGGAGTACATGGTCGACCACGCACTTTCCTGCAGCGCGGCCAGTCCGGGGCTTGGCGGCGGACCGCTCGTCGACGCGCGGGGTGAGATGCTCGGCGTCGTTTCTTTGTCGTTGCTCGAAGTGGGGAAGTTCACACTCGCCATTCCTGCCAGTCGCGCCGCCGGACTGCTGGACGGGATCGCGCGGGAGGGACGCTACGTGAATCCCCGGCCGCGCGGTTGGATTGGCATCACGTGTTACCCGGTGGGCGAGAACGTCATCGTCGCGGCAGCCTTGCCGGAGACGCCGGCCGAGGCGGCTGGTCTCTCGAGCGGTGACATCATCGAGGCGGTCGACGGGATCGAGACGGCCGACCGACGTGGTCTGTACATGGCGCTCGGTGCCGGGCCGCCAGGCTCCGCACGCCGCCTCCGCATCCGTCGCGGTGGGGACCGCCTCGAAATCGAAGTAACGACTGGCTCGATCGAAGAGTTCTTCGCGTCCTGAGCCGCGCGTGGCTGCTTCTGCGGAGGGACCGATCCGGCCGCTGGCCCGCAGGGGCGTTCGACGGCCGTTTCAGCCGCGAATCAGGAGGCGTTGGCCGAGGCGGAGGTGGTTGCTGCGCGACAGCATGTTGGCGCGTCGGATGGCGCCAATGCTGACTCCGTAGCGGCGAGCGAGATCCCAGAGCGTATCTCCCTTGCGGACGATGTGCTCGACGCCGCTGTCACGGGCGATCTCGGGGAAGTGCTCGAGGGTGTTCTCGGCGAGGTGTGTCGCGGCCAGAAACTGGGCGTAGAAGTTCCGGACTGCGAAGCCGAACCGCGCCCCATCGTGGCGTTCGATCAGATCGATGAGATCGGTCGAGCCCACGGCCTCTACCGCCCGGACCGTGCCGGGCAGGCCGTAGTTGTAGGCGGTGATGGCCAGTGGCCAGGAGCCGAGGGTGTCGTGCGCCCGCTTGAGGTAGCGGCCCGCCGCCTGCGTCGCGCGATAGGGGTCGTTGCGTTCATCGATGCGGCGGTCGACCCGCAAAAAGGGCCGGGCGGTCGCCGGCATCAGCTGCCAGAGGCCGACCGCACCGGCGTGCGAGCGCGCTTTTGCGTCGAAGGAGGACTCGACATGGGGAAGGTAGGCGAGTCTCTCGGGCAGGCCCATGCGTCGTAGCTCGGTGCGGATGCGTTTCAGATATCGTCGGGATCGCACCAGACTTTTTGCGAAGACCTCGCGTTGCCCGCGTTGCACGCGGACCCGGTCGGCGGCCGCGGCAATGCGGCGTGGGTCCACCGGAACCTGGAAGAGATGGAGGAAAGGGCTGGTTCCCCAGGTCGGGAGGTCGGCGACGTGTTGGATCAGTTCCTGGTAGCGCCCCTTGATCTCGGCGAGTTCCGACGTTCGCCCCGTCCGCATGGAGACGACGGCGAGCACATATTCGGGATGCCGACGATCGTGTACGACTGCTTCGTCGAGCGAATAGCGCGAAAAGATGTCGATCCAATGTTGGACGCGGGTCTCGAGGCCCGCTGGCGTCTTGAAATCGTTTTCGAGCCGCGCCGTCTCACACGCACCCACCGGGCACGCCGCCACCAGCCACAGCCCCACCACCAACCAGAGAGAGCACCGGCTCCGGCGGGCAAAGGGCATGAGACGTCCTCTCCTCGTTCCTCCGAAGATGGTTTTCCCGGGCGCGGTTCATGCCACAACGCGCCGCGGGGCTCAAGCCCCGGTGCGGTGCTCGAGCACCGCGGCGGTGGGTGGCGACGGCACGACGGTCAGAAGAAGAGGTGGACCTCGAGGATCAGGCGGTTCTGGTTGGTCTCGGGTACGTCCTTGGGCCCGTTGGCGATCGAATAGAAGAGGCGCGTCTGGAGAAAGCGTCCCAGGAAGGGCTCGATGCCGAATCCGAAGCGATTCTGCGCCGTTCGGGACCTTTGCATGTCGGGAGTGCTCAGCATGCCGTCGTTGTCTGCGTATTCCGCAAAGGCCTTCGTGTTGATCCAGTCGAAGAGCAGGTAGTTGAGTTCCCCGTAGGCGAGGAACGTGCCGACGGAATCGCGGTCGTCGAAGGTCTGGTGGATGAAGTCGATTTCCGCCTGATACTCCAGTGGTCCGAGGTTCGCGCCGCCGTAGAAGCCCCAGATGTATTGATCCTGACCACTGGGCGAATTGAAGAGAAAGGACGCGCCCAGCATTGCGTTGCGTATCACCGGGATGTCCCGCCAGATCCCGTAGGCGTTGGTGGTGAACCGGATGCCGGTGTCCCCCGAAGACGGATCGGTGACCGAGGCCGTGAAGTGCCAAGGCCCGGGCTGGAAGCCGATTTCGAACCCCGAGTCGAAACCGGTGAACCCGGTGCCGGTCCGTCCCCGGACGAAGAGGTCCTGCGACGGGATGTCGACACTGAACAGGTTGTCGGTCTCCATCTTCAGGCCGTAGTCGAGGTAGAAGCGGCCCGCCTTCATGTACCCTTGCCAGGGGAGGACGCCGCGCAGCATGCCGAAGACCTCCCGGGCGACGGGGCTTCCAGGCGCGAGGTTCAGGTCGGTGTAGATCGAGAGGAAGTCCTCCACCAGTTGGACGTCGAAGTACAGTGCGCCTTCGCGCACATCGAGGACGTTCTCGTCGACCCGGCCCCGGAAAGCCTTGTGTGGGACACGCCCCTGGGCGTCGGGTTGGTCCTGAAAGATGATCGAGTCGGTCACCCGCAGATCGCCGCCGATCGAGAAGAAGCTCGTGATCTGACCATTGAACGCCTCGCCGGCGTCGTCGAGAGCGGGGAAGATCTCCCGGTAGTGGGTGATTTCCTGCATGTGGGTGATTGCCAGGAGCGTGCGCATGCCGCCGCCGGTCTGATTCACGTGGCAGGTCCCGCATTTGCGGCCTTCCCGGATGGCCATGTAGGGCTCCGCCCGGACGGTGGCGGCGCTCGTCAGCACCAGTACGGCGAGAACGGCCCCAGCGGCGGCTCGTGCGGCGCAGTTTCGTTTCCCTCTTCCTGCCTCCATGCCTTCGACCTCCTGCTGATTCGTCGGCTAGCTTTCGCGAGCGTCGGAAGTCAAAGCGACGCCGGGGTGCGGGCGGGGCAAAATGGAGCAACGCCCGGACCCTCTCCTTGACGCGCCGCGTAGTCGGACCGCGCCGGGGGGCCTCCACGCCGCGTCGTCCCGGGGGACCCGGCGCGTGCGGGCCGGGCCATCGAGTGGCGGAAGGAGCCTCCTCGGGGCCCCGGATCGTTGACAGCCCTAGCTCCATGGTCGTAAACATTTCCGCAATTCTGGGGCGGGTGTCTTCTCATCTGCGTGCAGTCGTTCATGTCGACCCTGTCCTGGGTCGGCCGGAGAGGGGGTCTCATGTTTTCTGTTCGGTCAAGGTGGCTGCTCGCCATCGTGATTGCTGGCTCGGCGATGGTCGCCGGTGTGCGGCCGGTCGATGCAATTCCGCTCAATGAGGAAGGCACGATCAACGTAAGCGTGCGCGCCTATGCGAACGTCCGCATCGGTACAAATTCAAAGCAGTCGACCCGCCTCGACCGCCCCAATTCCTTCGGCGGCACCTTCGTCTACAGCCCGTCGTGGAAGGTGATCCAAAACCGGTACTTCCTCGACGTCGAATGGGACCACGACATCCTGCCGATGTTCGAGGACATCCTGCCCAAGTGGGTCACCTCGCTCGAGTACACGCTGGGCTACCGCGGGGAATACGAAGGGATCTACGACTTCGGACCGAGCGAATATCGCACGGCGACCGAGACGCAGAACAACCTTCTCGCATTTCTTCGCCAGTCCCCCACGTACACCCCCGAGCAGGAGGCGCAGCTGGGCGACATGACGTACTTCGTGCGCCATCGCCTGCGCAGCATCGGGAGCTACCGCAATCGGCTCTTCCAGGCCTTCTTCGACATCGAGTTGGGGGACCTCTTCGTGCGCATCGGGAGACAGAACCTGGTCTGGGGTGAGACCGACGTCTTCCGGCTGCTCGACAACATCAACCCGGTCGACAACAGCTTCGGCGGCTTCTTCATCGATCTCGATGAACGCCGCGTGCCGCTGAACATGTTGCGGGCGAGCTACTATCTGGGCTCGATCGGCAACGTTCTCGACCAGGTCTTCATCGAAGGCTACGCGGCCTACGACAACACGGTGGCGTGGAATCCCGGCGCGCCGGCAGGCTCGCCGTGGTCGATCCCGATCGGACCGTTCACCGGCCGCACCCTCCAGAATATGATCGCGCCCGATCCGGGTGACTTCCGCGGCGGCGGTCGGGCCGTCTTCAACATCTCCGATTTCACCTTCACGTTGGCGAGCTACCGCACCATGATGGACATCCAGGCGGTCCGATTCCGGCAGGCGCGGCCCGACGACATCGGCTACCAGCCCAATGGGGTCAGCGTCATCACGGCAGACCTCTCCTCGCCGCCGGTCTGGATCAATGGCATCGCGATGACCACGGCCATCCCGGATCTGCAAGCCGTCTTGCGGTCGGAGTTTGCCTATTTCATGGACGAGCCACTCTACCGCGGACCGGGCAAGGTCTCCTTCCCCGGTACGGCGTCCACGACCGATATCAACTATCTGCAGAACTTTCTCGGCCCGGTTCTCTCGGGCGATCTCGACACGGTCGCGAAGAAGGACACCCTCAACTTCGTCATCGGTTGGGACATGAATCAGCACATCAATTTCTTGAACCCAAGCCAGTCCTTCCTGTTCTCCACGCAGTTCTTCTTCCGGCGGATCCGGGACTTCGAGGCTTGCGAATTCGAGGACGGCAACGGCGTTCCCTGTATGTCCGTCTCCGTGCCCGTGCCGAACAACTCGACGCGTACCGTCCAGGTCCCCCAGAACCAGTACCTGCACACGCTCCTGATCAACACGACCTACAACACGGCGATTCCCTTCACGAACTCGACGGTCCAGACGACGCCCGGCTTTGGCATGTTCTACGACTGGCAGGGCATGCTCGTCTTCCAGCCCAGCGTGCGCTTCGTGCGTGACCCGTGGCGCTTCATCATGGATTACACCGTCATCAATTCCGGAGTTTTCAAGCAGACCTTGGGCCTGGTTCGCGATCGCGACAATCTGCGCTTCCAGCTCGAATACGTCCTCTGATTTTCCACCTTGCCGTGGGCTCAATCCACGGCACAATCCGCAATCGCAGGCGAGCTTGGCGGATCCCCGCCAACCTCGCCTCCGTTTCCCGATGACAAAACAGTTCGTTCAAGACTCCTGGGGTCTGGAGGGAGCCCGGCCATGATGCCACCTCGTCTTCAATCTTGCCTCGCGGGGGGCCTCGTGTGCCTCCTCGCCGGGCTCAGCCCGGCGATCGGGCACGCATCCTCGCCCGGGGACATGGTTCCCGCCC
>JAPOLW010000926.1 GCA_029976905.1 bacterium
CCACAATGGGGTGGGGCGTGGGGGCGGCAGGGCGGTCCGTGAAGGCCCTGTACGCTTCCATGTCAAGGCGGCTCATGTGGGTGCGTGGGTCGCGTTGTCGGACCAAGCCAAGAATCGGAGCGGGTGGATGGAAGGGCCGGTCAAACAAGCCGTGGCACCATTGAACACCGACCACCGAGGAGGGGTCGCGACCGTCCAGGGCGTACTTGTCGTTGAGATGCTGGCCCCAAGCCACGGACTGCTCGAGGTCTGCAGTCCAAAACGGGAGCGCTTTGCCCCACGTCATGCGGACGTTGTTGTGCAGCTCGCCGTGGCGCAGGAGCGAGCGTTGGCAGGCCGCCCACAAGGGGTCGTGCACAACGCCTCGTTCGAGTTGTCGCAGCGGGTATTGGGTGGTGCGCGGGTCATCGGCGGTGGCACGCCAAGAGAGGCGGGCCCATTCGGGAAGGTTGTGGACGCCGTAGGGCTCATCGGTGGCAAAAATGTGATGCCAAGGATGTTCTCGAAACACGAGCAGTTCGTCGAGGTA
>JAPOLW010000927.1 GCA_029976905.1 bacterium
GTCGTCGTCGTCGTCGCGCGTCTCGTCGCGCTCCTCCTCGCCGCTCCTCGCCGCCGCGTCCAGCGACGCGGCGAGGAACGCGCGGCACGCGGGCACGAGCACGGAGACACCGCCGTCGGGGTCCACCGCGGGTTTCCACGCGAGAACCTCCAGCGCGGCGATCGCGGCGTTCACAGCTTTGGCGCCCGTAGCGGCGTCGGCGTCGGCGTCGGCGTCGGCGTCGGCGTCGGCGTCGGCGTCGGCCGAACCCGCCGGTTTCGCCCTCCTGGCCTTTTTGGCGGCGCTTTTCCCTTCGGCTCCGGGCGCGCTCGCGCCGCCGCGCGTCGTCCGCCCGTCGCGCGCCGCTTCGGTGGCCGCCTCGAGCAAAGCGCAGACATCCCCCGCGTGAACGTCCAGCGCGTCGACGGCGTCGCGCGCCGCCGCGCGCGCGCCCGCGTCCGGGTCGCCGGCGACGGCGACGAAAAGCGCGCGGAGCGCCCATCGTCGGCGCTCTTCACAAAGCGCGGAGACGAATTCGTCCGTCAACC
>JAPOLW010000928.1 GCA_029976905.1 bacterium
GCCCGACGCGCGAGTTGGTGACGCAGATTGGCAAGGATTGCAAAAAGTTTGGTCGCGCCGCGGGTTTGGTGGCGGTTTCCGTGTACGGCGGGAGCGGAGTCGCTGCGCAAATCGGAGAGCTCAAGCGCGGGTGCGAGATCGTCGCGTGCACCCCGGGGCGAATGATCGACGTCCTGACGACGGGCGCCGGTCGAATCACCAACTTGAGGCGGGTGACGTACATGGTGCTCGACGAGGCGGATCGCATGTTCGACATGGGCTTTGAGCCGCAGATCACGCGGATCATGAACAACCTTCGGCCGGATAGGCAGACGGTGATGTTCAGCGCGACGTTTCCGCACGCGATGGAGGCGCTGGCGCGGAGCGCGCTGACGAACCCGGTGGAGATTCAGGTGGGCGGCAGGAGCGTGGTCAATTCCGACATCGAGCAGATCGTGGAGATGCGCGCGGAGGAGGACCGGTTCCTCCGAGTGCTCGAGCTCCTCGGAGAATGGTACGAACGCGGGAAGATCATCATCTTCGT
>JAPOLW010000929.1 GCA_029976905.1 bacterium
ACTCACTTGCAGAGTTCACCTCATCAAGTAACTTCAAGTCTTATGATGAGTTGTCTACACGATTTCATGCAGTCATCTCTGGTACAACCACAGTTGGTAACGTATCTGAAGAGATGGATGATGAACCAGTTGCGACACCAGTTGTTGATACTAAACCAGTAGAGTCACCAGTGACCTCACAAGAGGAAGAGGATGACACTATGGATTATTTCTCAAAACTCGCAAACGGATAATGGTTTCGCTGGTGTAGCTCAATAGGTAGAGCAACTGATTTGTAATCAGTAGGTTGAGAGTTCGAGTCCCTCCACCAGCACCATTTACGCCATGATTGATCGACTTACTTGTCTGATGACAGGATCTTGGTCAACTATTGGTGTAACGATGGTTTGTTTATTTACATTCTGAACATTACTTCCAGTGTTAAGGAACATAGTTCCACCACCACCTCCACCATCACCACCACCCATTAATTTATTAAGTGCAGCCATACCTATTTGGTCTGTGCGTTGTTCACTAAACAC
>JAPOLW010000930.1 GCA_029976905.1 bacterium
GCTTCCCGCGCAGCGGAGAGCTCATTCACCTTCGCGGTGGATTCCTCCGTGGTCTCGGCGAGAGTCGCGCGCGTGGTGTTGAGGGACTTCTCGCAGCGCTCGACGTTGGACTCGAGATCGTCGATGACAGTCTTGTGCGCGCCGTTCTTGACGAGGCACTCCTCCTTGGCGGCGGCGAGTTCCTTCACCTTCGCGGCAGACTCCTCCGTGGTCTCGGCGAGAGTCGCGCGCGTGGTGTTGAGGGACTTCTCGCAGCGGCCGATGTTCGACTCGAGGTCCTCGATGACAGTCTTGTGCGCGCCGTTCTTGACAAGGCACTCCTCCTTATCGGCGGCGAGCGCCTTCACCTTCGCGGCAGACTCCGCCGTGGTCTCGGCGAGAGTCGCGCGCGTGGCGTTGAGCGAGTCCTCGCAGCGGCCGACGTTGAACTCGAGGTCGTCGATGACAGTCTTGTGAGCGCCGTTGCGCACGAGCAACTGCTCCTTGTCGGCGGTGAGCGCCGCCACCTTCGCGGCGGACT
>JAPOLW010000931.1 GCA_029976905.1 bacterium
TGCAGAGGGCGTTTCCCCTGCAAAAATCCTCAGATTTACCGAAAATCGCCCCGCGTTTTTATGTCCTAAGCAATCATTTATTCCGCAGGCTTGCTTACGCGCGGTGTAACCCCCCCCTCCCCCCCCGCGCAGTAAGCCGGGAGCAGTAAGGGGGACCAATAAGCCGGGGGGATTCGTCGCAGTAAGCCGGGACGCATGGCGACTACGCGCGGGGGGGGCAAGGCTCGACCGACCAGGCGCTAAGGCGATTCGCGGGGGGTACCCCCCCGGATAGGGGTAAGGGCTAGGGGGAGGGGGGCGAGGCCGCCAGATGGCCGCTGATGGCCTGCTGGGGGTATCTACGGGATACGGGGGGAGCGGGGAGCGGGGAGCGGGGAGCGGGGGAGGGGCAATAGAAAGGGGGCGCCCCCCGTACTGCGGGAGCGCCCCCTAAGGGGACCCTATGCGAGCGGTGCCGCTACTGCTGCGGGATGATGCCCGCCGACACGAACGCCTGCGCCTGCTCCTGCGGAAGTCCTGC
>JAPOLW010000932.1 GCA_029976905.1 bacterium
CGGAGCTCGCGCAGCGCCGAGCTCAGCCCGACGGCCGCCACCGACGCCGCCGCCTCCGCCACGTCCGCCCGCACGACGTCGGCGCGCCGCGCCGCCTCGGCCGCCCTCGCCGCCTCCCTCGCCGCGAAGTCCGCCTCCTCGATCTCGTCCTCCGTGGCGACGACGGCGACGTCCTTGGCGGCTGTTCCGTTTTTGGAGTTGCTCGCCGCGCGATCGAGCGCGGGCCTAGGCGCGGCGCCCGCGGGGAGCAAGACGCTGAGCGCGCCGTCGCGCCCCTCCAGCAGCAGCGAGTGGGGTAAACCCACGAGCAGGGCGTCGAGCTCGGGGGAGCGCCTGGCGGAGAGGAAGAGACCCGCGTGCTCCTCGCATTCGAGCCGGACGGAGCCGCCCGGGCCGACGACGCCGCCGAGGCTTTTGTCGCGGCTTTCGGCGGGGTCCTCGGCGGTGGCCGCGAAGGAGATGCCCAGCCTGGGAAGCTCGATTCGATCGATCCCGACGACGGATCTGTGAGTGGGCTGGC
>JAPOLW010000933.1 GCA_029976905.1 bacterium
CGCGCTGTCGGGTTTATTTGCAAACACCTACTTGCAGCGGATCACGATCCGGGAGCAACAGCTCCTGACTGACCAGCTGACCTCCGACCACTGACCACTGACCGCGTTGTAGGCTGAGGAACTCATGCGAAAAATAGCTAGAGATCAGGATCAGGGCGGGGCCGAGATTGATTTGACGCCGATGCTCGACGTCGTATTCATCATGTTGATTTTTTTCATTGTGGTGGCGTCTTTTATTAAGGAAGCCGGGGTTGAGGTAAATCGCCCTGACAACAACCAGCCGGATGATCCAGAGGATTCCACCAGCATTGTGGTGGAGATTGCCTCCGACAATCAGATTTGGATGGAGAACCGACGCGTCGATATTCGAGCGGTAAGGGCCAATATCCAGCGGCTGCTGGCCGAGGATCCGCAAGCACCTGTGGCCGTAAAGGTAGAGAAGGGTGCAGAGGCGGGAATCGTGGTTGACGTTGCTGATGCGGCGCGCGAGTCGGGCGTGGGCGCTGTGAACTGGGCCTC
>JAPOLW010000934.1 GCA_029976905.1 bacterium
TGTGAGACTGGGGGAATGACCCTTCTGATCTGTGATGTCACCGACGGCGTCGCCCTCCTGACGCTGAACGCACCCGACACTCGGAACACGATGACCCTGCCCATGGCCGATGAGATCGTGGCCACCATGGATGCCCTCGAGGCCGACGAGACGGTGCACGCCGTCATCGTGACCGGGGCTGGGAGCGCCTTCTGCGCCGGGGCCGATCTCGGCAACCTCGAGACGGCCACCGAGGAGAGCCTGAACCGCATCTATCAGGGGTTCCTGCGCATCGCCGGCTCGAGCCTGCCGACCATCGCCGCGGTGAACGGCGCCGCGGTGGGCGCCGGGATGAACCTCGCTCTCGGCTGCGATGTCCGCCTCGCCGCTCGGCGGGCGCGCTTCGACACCCGCTTCATGCAGATCGGCCTCCACCCCGGGGGCGGTCACACCTGGATGCAGCAACGCATCGTCGGTCCGCAGACGGCCGCCGCCACCGTCCTGTTCTCCGAGGTGGTCGACGGCGCCGAGGCGGAACGG
>JAPOLW010000093.1 GCA_029976905.1 bacterium
GAGCGACGCCAACACGCCGAGGTCCGCGCCGCCGCGCAGGTCGATCTGGCTGGGTTGATCGTCTCCGTCGACCGGATGGAGCGGGGCCGCGGCGATCGAGCCGCCCTGGTGGAGATCGCCGAGACCTGGTCGATGCCGACGGCGGCGATCGTGACGATCGAGGAGGTCATGGAGGATCTGCGTGGTCGTTCGATCGACGGCCGGGTCGTCCTCGATGACCGGACGTACGAGCGGATGGAGGCCTATCGGCGCGAATACGGCCCGCGATCGCTCTGAAGGGGTCGACTCAAAGGGCGGTGGTTTCCTCTTCGATTCCGAAGTGGTCGACGTAGAAGCGAAAGCGTTCCCGGATTTCGTCGGCGTCGAGTCCGAAGTCGGAGAGTTTGTACGCGATCCTCCCGAAGCGGCCGCGCGGATGCGCCCGCATGTAGGCGGCCATCGCCGTGCGCGACGTTTCGGGAAGGGGTTGTCCCGCCCGCTCGTAGATCCGTCCTACCACGGCCATGTCGTCCTTCATGTATTCGTGGAAGAGCACGTCGAGGGAATGGTCCTTCGCGACGCCGTCGCGCTCGCTCACGCAACGGCGCAGCATGCGCTCGGTGCGGTCTGCCCAATAGGTTCCGAGCCCGTGTGTGTCGACGGGATTTTGGTGCATGCGCGCGCTGTAGGCGAGCATGGTGGTGGTCGATGCCAGAACGGAGACCGGGTCGCGGTGGGTGAAGACGACGGTGGCATCCGGGAACGTCGCCAGGACGGCGGGGATCTGCTCGATGTGTTGCGGTGACTTCAAGACCCACCGGCGGCCGCCGCGCAGCCAGGTGAGAGCTTGCAGACATCGTCGCAGGTAACGGTAATGCGGCGTCTGATCGTGGGAGACGTAGTGGTCGCGGTAGGCCGGCAGCGCCACGACGGATTCGAAGAACATCGTCGAGAAATCGATCGCGAGGAGTTGGATCTCCTCGTGCGCATGATCGACCGTCATTTCGTGCATGCGCTTGAAGTGCGGCATGACCTGGTCCTGGAATTGGAGGGCCACTTCGGTGGCTGCCCGCCGGGGATCGGGTTGGTCGGGCGCCGGGGCGACGCTTTCGGGCGGGATCGGCTCGAGGCTCTCCCAGTAGGGGAGGTAGCGCAGGCCCGGATCGGCCGAGAGCAGATTGTGGAGATGGGTGGTCCCGGTTCGCTGTAGGCCGGCGATCACGATCGGCGCCTCGATCTCGACCGCGAGGATTTCGGGGTGGCGACGGATCAGGTCTTCGAGGCGAAGCCGGTTCTTGGCCAGCTGAAGAAGCATCTGGAAATAGCTGAAGCGGCCGAACGGGGAGAGGTTTCCTTCGTGCTCGAGACTGTCGAGCAGGACGCGCAGGCACTCGCGGAACCCGTCGTCGCCGAAATCCACGAGGCCGGTCTGCTCGGTGGCCGCTCCCAGGAGCGCCTCGGAGTGGAATTGGATTGGGCCCGAGGCTTCGACGACGCCTTCCATCATCGCCACCACGGCGGGGTCGAATTCCGGGGTTCGAAGATCCTCGATGCGTAGGTCGGCCGGTCGGTCCATGACAGCGTACTCCTATTCGCCGATGATCTTCACAAGGACGCGTTTGCGGCGCCGGCCGTCGAACTCGCCATAGAAGATCTGCTCCCAGGGGCCGAGGTCGAGAGCGCCATCGGTCACCGCGACGACGACCTCGCGTCCCATCAACTGGCGCTTGATGTGCGCGTCGGCGTTGTCCTCGCCGGTGTCGTTATGGCGGTACTGGTCGATCGGGGCGTGTGGAGCGATGCGCTCCAGGAAGGTCTCGTAATCGCGGTGCAGTCCCGATTCGTCGTCGTTGATGAAGACGGAGGCGGTGATGTGCATCGCGTTCACCAGGACGAGGCCCTCGCAGATGGTGCTCTCGCGCAGGCATGCCTCGACGTCGCGGGTGATGTTCAAGAAGGCGCGACGGGTTGGGACGTCGAACCAGAGTTCCTTGCGATGGCTCTTCACGGGATGGGGCGCGCGCGGTTTGCGCGCCCGCTCCCTTTGCGTGCGCAGCGCTGCGCGTCAAGGTTGGTCGCAGGGCGTTGCGGCCACCGCTCGCACGAGGCTCAGGCTCGAGCCCACGTCCCCAATGCGCCCGCGGGGGTTGCGCGCTTCCCGGCGTCGCCGGGTCCGGAGCGGAGTGCCCGGGCATTCGCCGGCGTCGCCGGGGATCCGGGGGATGACGTCTTCCGTCGCCTCGCCGCGTCCGAGTTGGGCAAAGAGGGCCGGAATGCCGTAATCGCCGGTCCAGCGATAGGGGCGCTTCGCTTCTCCCGGGTGCGGCACGGGATTTCCGTCGATGTCGAGGTAGATCGGCTCGCCATCGTCGGGTGAGATGAAGCGTGGCCAGCATCCAGGCGCGAGAGCCGATCCCGCAAGCCAGGCGGCGCTCTCGTCGATGGACGCGCAATAGCGTCGGTCTTCGGTGGCCCGTCCGAGGGCCACGAGCGCCTCGAGGGCATGGCGGGTTTCCCACGTCGCCAGAGCCACCGGTTCGAATTTACGCCCGGGCACGGGCTGCCCGGTCTCGTCGTATTGCTGGGCCCAGCCTGGAGTCGGGGCGGGGAAGCGCGCCTCGAGCAGCCAATCGCCGCCGCGGACCGCCGCTGCCAGGAGGTCGGGGCGGTCGAGGACCCGGGCGCCCAGGATCAGGGTGGTGATGACCGACGCGGTCGCGCCATCGTTGAGGCTTGGGAGGTCCTCGAAGGAGGGCGACACCGTCTGCATCCAGCGTGGTCGGTGCGTGAGTGGCCAGGCGCCGCTGGCCAGCTGGGCTTCGAGGATGAGATCGAGACCGCGAATGGCACCGTCGCGGTAGCGCTCCTCTCCTGTGGCGACGTACAGGCGCAGCAGAAGTCGGACCGCGCCCGTCGTCACGTCGTCGTCGAGCGTCGCCCACGGCACGTACCAGGCAAACCAGCGGGCGAGCTGGTCGCCATGGACCGGCATCTCGGAAAACCAGCCGCCCGACGGGAGTTGCAGATTCAGCAGCAGATCGCCCGTCCGGATGGCGGCCTCGAGATAGCGCGGGTCGTCCGACTGCTCCCAGGCCTCGAGGAGCAGGAGGCCGGCTGCGGGTGTGCCGGGGCTGCGTAGGACCACCAGATCCCACGGTTCGAGGCCGAGGGCGTCGCTCACACGGACGCCGAGATTGACGATCTTGGTGACGCCGTGTGCCCCGCTCTCGGGCGGACAGACGTACATCCAACCACCCTCCGGGCGCTCGCACTCCAGCATTGCGTCGAGTGACTCGTGCGCCTGTGGTGGGAGCGCACCCAGGGCCGGGCCGGGGCCCGCGGCCAGGACGAGCGCTGCCGCGAGCCAAACGGATGCCAATACTACCATGCCGATGATGGAGCCCGATCCGACCGGATCGTGCAAACGGGTTTGTCCCGATGGCCCGAAATTCCGTCGCCGGGGTGGTGCGACCGGAGTGGACCCTCGTTCGTGGGAGGCGGGCCACGGGCGGAGCTTTTTCGTGGGAGACGGGCTCGTGCTCGCGCCTGCGCGGAGATCGATGGTTCGCGGCGGAGCCCTCCGGGGGGTGGGACTTGCACGTGCCGGGGTCATTGGGGACCCTCACCAGGTCCATGTCTCTGCGTGATCTGGAAACCGCTCCCAGCACCGAGGGAATTGCCCGGGAGGCACGGCGTCTCCTTCTCCTTCTGAGGCCAGAGGAGCGTGGTGCGCTCGAGACGTCGCTTCGCGACGACATGGTGACCGAGTACGACGCACGCTTTCTGGTCGACTACCTCGAGAGCCTCGACGTGGCGTTCTCACCGGCCTTCCGGGAGAATCTGCAGCGTTGGTACCGCGACGAGGTCCGGCACTTCGGTTCCTTCCGGGGCATCTTCGAGGCCTGCTTCGGGGATGCCGCGCCTCTGCTCGCTGCTCGGCGGCCCGACTTTGCCGAAGTCGAACACCTCTTCGGTGGAGAATTCGAGATCCTCTGCCTCCTCGCCTACGACGAACTCGCGACGTTGCGCGGCTACCGCGGCAATCTGCCCCTCTACGATCGGCTTGGGGGCGGACTCGGTGCGTTCGTCCGGCGGGTGATCGGGGACGAGGCGGGCCATTACGCCGGGTTTCGCGCCCTGCTCATCGAAAACCATGCCGATCGCCTCGGCGAAGTCGATCGGGTCGTGGAACGCATTCGCGCCGCGGAGGGAGCCCCCTATCGGGCGACCTTCGTCCTCGACCATGACGACCCCGTCTACGGGGATCACATCTTCGATGACGCGGCCCGCGTCCTGACGACCCAGATACAGCGCGAGCGTACCCGGCTCGGCGCCTGAGGTCCGCTCCTCTCGCGCTCCCTGGCCGGCGCGGTTCCGACGATGCCGACCTACCCGAGCGGGTAGGGAATCTCGCGGGTCACGCGATCGCACTGTGCGAGCACGTCCGCGGGCAGCGTCGTGTCGGCCGCGGCCAGTACGTCGTCGAGTTGTGCGCTGCGGGTCGCGCCGATGATCGTCGAGCCGACGAAGGGGTGGGTGAGCGTCCAGGCGATGGCGAGCGTGACCACAGAGAGGCCAGCGTCTGCGGCGATCGCCGCGAGTCGTGCGGTCGACTCCAGGGAGCGCGCGTTCACGAATCGTTCGGTCATGAACTTCGTACGCGCGTCGTGCTCGCGGTAGAAGGTGAATCGTGCGCCGTCGGGCCAGGGCTCGCTCTGGTACTTTCCCGACAAGACGCCGCCGGCCAGTGGGCTGTAGGGCAGAAGGCTCACGCGCTCCTCGCGACAGACTTCGGAGAGGGCATCCTCGAAGCGTCGGTTGATGAGGCTGAAGTTGTTCTGGATCGTCTCGTGGCGAGCAAATCCGCGCACCGACGATGCCCACAGGGAACGCGTCAGCCCGTAGGCGCTCTCGTTGCTGCAGCCAAGCACGCGAACCTTGCCGGCCTGTACGGCGCGATCGAGCGCTTCCATCTGCTCCTCGATCGGCAGAAGGCGATCGGGCCAATGCGTCTGGTAGAGGTCGACGTAGTCGGTGCCGAGTCGCTGGAGGCTCGCATCGAGTGCGCGCTCGACCGAGTGCCGATCCAGGCCCGTGTGGCCGCCGCGCACTGGGGTCTGGAACCAGCCTCCGCCGGGGCCTGCGATCTTGGTGGCGACGAAGACGGCATCCCGCTTCTTGTCGCGCAGCCACCGTCCGACGATCTCCTCGCTCGCCCCCGCCCACCTGGTGTTGGGAGGGACCGGGTAGATTTCGGCAACGTCGAGGAAGTTCACTCCGGCGTCGAAGGCGCGGTCGAGGATGGCATGGCTCTCGGCTTCGTCGGCCATCGACCCGAAGGTCATGGTGCCCAGACAGATCTCGGAAACCGAGAGGGCGCTGCGTCCGAGGCGGCGTTCCTTCATGTGTTCTCCCTGTTCCTCCGGGTTGGCTCGGTCGGCCGCGGGTCACCCGGCTCTCTTCGGCGCGAGTCGCGCGGTCGATCGCTAGGCGGGAGCCACCTCGAGGACGGCCGCCGAACCCATGCCGCCCCCGGCGCACATGGCGACGACACCGAGCCCGCCGCCCCGTCGACCCAACTCGTGCACCATCGTCACGACCATGCGTGCCCCGGTGCAGGCGATCGGATGTCCGAGGCCACAACCACTGCCACTGACGTTCACGATGTCGTGGTCGATCCCGAGGATGCGCGTGCTCGCCACTGCCATCGAGCAGAATGCCTCGTTGATCTCGAAGAGGTCGATGTCACCGATGGTCATTCCTGCGCGTTCCAGGGCCTTGGGGATCGCCAGCGTCGGTGCGAGTCCGGTGCGCACCGGGTCCACACCGACCGACGCCCAGGCCTTCACGGTAGCCCGGGCGGCAAGACCGTGCGCACGTGCGTAGTCGCCGTCGACCAGAACGACGGCGGCAGCCCCGTCATTGATGCCCGACGAATTCCCCGCGGTGATGCTGAAGCCCTCGATTTCGGGGTGCAGCGGCTTGAGACCGGCCAGCTTTTCGACGGTCGTGCCGGGCCGGGGGTGCTCGTCGGTATCGAAGACGCGGGTGCCGCCCTCCCCGTCCGGGATCTCGATCGGGAAGATCTCGTCCCGGAAGCGTCCGGCGGACACGGCCGCCGCCGCACGTTGGTGCGAATGATAGGCCCACTCGTCCATGGCCTCGCGGCTCACGTCGGCGATCTTCGCGGTATTCCAACCTACCGTGATCGACATGTCGAAGGCGGGAGCCTCGGCCGTTTCCGGGTGACTCGGGGGCATCCACATCTGCGGCTCGGCCTGACCGGGTTGTCGCTTGGTGAGCATCGGAATGGTCGACAGGCTCTCGGTGCCGCCGGCGATGACCACCTTGTCCATGCCGGCGCGAATGCTGGCCGCCGCCGTCTGGACCGCGGTGAGGCCCGACGCGCAGTGCCGGTTCATGGCGGCGCCGGGCACCGTCGTCATTCCCAGGGACACCGCCGCATGACGAGCGATGTCACCACCACCCTGGAGGGACTCGCCGAGGATCAGGTCGTCCACGTCTTCGAGCGGGATTCCGGCGCGCCGGTGCGCCTCCTCGACGGCCTGACGGCCGAGATCGAAAGCACTCACCTCTCGCAGAGAGCCCTTGCGGGCGGTCCCGATGGCGGTTCGTGCGGCGGCAACGATGACGGCTTCACCCATGATGTCCTCCTCCTTGGAGTGTTCTTGGCCATACCCTTCCCCGTCGGGGACGAAAAGCCCCCGGGTCCTTGCCGCCAGGCCGCGCGGGCGATAGTCGGTGCGCGATGGCGAGCGAATGGGATTGGTTGGATGCGACGGCTCAGGCCGAACTCGTGCGGCGGGGTGAAGTCACACCAGGGGAGTTGGTCGAGGCGGCCATCGGTCGCCTCGAAGCGCTCGAACCCGGGCTCGGTGCGGTGGTCGTCCCCACCCTGGAGAAGGCGCGCCGACAGGCGGCGGATCCGGCGTTGCCCGACGGCCCGTTTCGCGGAGTGCCCTTTCTTCTCAAGGATCTCGGCGGACAGTCGGCGGGGGATCCCTACTACGGGGGCATGCGCTTTCTGAAGGAGGCAGCCTGGACCGAGCCCGCCGATTCGTATTTCACAGCCCGATTGCGCGCGGCCGGATTCTGCTTCCTCGGCCGCACCAATACGCCGGAGTTGGGTTTGCTCCCCACGACCGAGCCCGAACTCTTCGGGCCGACCCGCAACCCGTGGAAAACCGGCCATTCCCCGGGAGGCTCCAGCGGCGGATCGGCGGCCGCCGTGGCGGCGGGCATCGTGCCGGTCGCACACGCGAGCGACGGAGGAGGTTCGATCCGCATCCCGGCGAGCCATTGCGGTCTGGTTGGATTGAAGCCCACGCGGGGTCGCAATTCCTTCGGACCCGGCTCGGGAGAACGCTGGGCCGGTTTCTCCGCCGAACACGTCGTTTCGCGCAGCGTGCGCGACACGGCCGCGCTCCTCGACGTCGTGTCGGGGCGCATGCCAGGCGATCCGTACGCGGCGCCCCCGCCCCCGGCTCCGTTTGCCACCTTCGTGCGCCCGGGCGCTCGCCGTCGGATCGGACTGATGACGTCGGCGCCACGCGCGACCGGGGTGCACCCCGAATGTGTTGCGGCGGGCGAGCGCGCGGCGCACGCGCTCGAGGCTGCGGGGCATCGGGTCGAACTCGCCTACCCCGAGGCCCTCGACGATCCAGCGGGCGTCGGGGCGTACGTGACCATCGTCGCATCCTGTGTGGCGCACGCACTCGAGGTCTTCGGGAACAACGTCGGGCGGCCGGTGGGCGAGGAGGACGTCGAGCCGCTCACGTGGGCGATGGCGGAAGCTGCGCGCGACTATCCGGTCACGAAGTACATCGAGGCCGTCCAAACGGTGCACGCGTTCTCGCGCCGGGTCGCCGCGTGGTGGGAGGAGGGCTTCGATCTGCTCCTGACGCCGACGACGGCGGCGCCGCCGCCCCGGCTCGGCGAGCTGCGCTCGACGCGCGAGGAGCCCTTCCGGGCCTTTGCGGGAGCCGCTCCCTTTGGCGTCTATACGCTCAACTTCAATCTGACCGGCCAACCCGGGATCTCCCTTCCGGTCCATTGGACGGCCGAGGGTCTGCCGATCGGGGCGCACCTGGTGGCCCCCTATGGGCGAGAGGACATGCTCCTGGAGATCGGAAGCGAGTTGGAGCAAATCCTTCCCTGGGCCGACCGGCGCCCGTCGCTCGGCGCACCTCAGCCGTAGGCGAAGAGGGCGGGCGCCCCGCCGGTGTGCCAGAAGACGACGGTCTCGGACGTACCGACCACGCCGCGTCGCACGTGATCGATCAAACCCGCCATCGCCTTTCCGGTGTACACCGGATCGAGGACCAGGCCTTCGAGACGTGCGGCCAGGGCGATGGCTTCGTGCATGGCTTCGGTGGGCATGCCGTAGCCCGGGCCGAGTTGGTCGTCCACGATCGCGACGCGCTCGAGTCCGGGCCCTTCGATTCCGATCCGGGCCGCCGTGTGGGTGGCGACCGCGGCGATTTCCTCGCGGGTCGTTTCGGCGTCGCTGTAGACGGCCACCCCGGTGACCACGGGACCCGCGCCGAGCGCAGCCCATCCGGTGGCGAGCCCGGCGACGGTGCCGCCCGAACTCGCGGCAACGAAGAGCCGATCGACGTCGAGATCGAGTGCCGCGCACTGGTGGGCGAACTCGTCGACGGCGCGGACGTACCCCAGAGAGCCGGTGGCGTTCGAGCCACCGACGGGAATGAAGGCCGGCGTGCCGCCACGGCCGCGGATCCGGTCGAGGATCTCCGCGGTGCGCTCCCGGGCGGCATGGGCATCGTCGACGATGTGCAGGCGTGCCCCGAACAGGCGGTCGAGCAGGACGTTGCCGTTGGACTCGAAGAGGGTGCCGCTTCGCTCGACGAGCCGTGGAAGGACGAGCTCGCAGGCCAGGCCGAGTCGCGCGGCCGCGGCCGCGGTCTGTCGGGCGTGGTTGGACTGCACGGCGCCCACCGTGACGACGGTGTCGGCTCCCTCGGCGAGTGCCTCGCCGAGAAGGAACTCGAGTTTGCGAACCTTGTTGCCGCCCAGCGCCAGACCGGTGCAGTCGTCGCGCTTGACCCAGATGCGCGCACCACCGAGATGCTCCGCAAGGCGGTCGAGTGGCTCGAGCGGGGTGGGCCCATGGCCGAGCGGCACCCGCGGAAAGCGTGCGAGGTCGATCGACGGCGGCGCCATCAGTCCCCGGAGACGGGCACCGTCTCGGTGTCCCGACCGGAGCGGAGGAGCGTCCCCGGACACGCGCCGGTAGGCGCGCCGTCGCGGACGATCTCACTTCCGTTCACGAAGACGTGGCGCACGCCCTGAGACTCGGAGAAGAGGCGCTCGGTGCCGCCAGGAAGGTCGGCGCGGGTATGGATCGGACCGGCGGCGATCGTCCCGGGGTCGAAGACCACGAGGTCGGCGTGCCAGCCTGTCTCGATGCGACCCCGCTCGCGTAGGCCGAAGAGGCGCGCCGGTGCGTCGGTCATGAGGTGGATCGCTTCTTCGAGGGGGAAGAGGCCGCGATCGCGCACCACGTCACCCAGAAAGGCCGTTGGGTAGCGGGCCCCGCACATCCGATCGAGGTGGGCGCCGGCGTCGGACCCGCCGATGAGAGCACGCTCGTCTCGCCAGACCTCGGTGCGCGCCTTCCAGCTCTCGGCGTCGTCGTCGGCGGGTTGCGGCCAAAGGCCCGTGCGCAGTCCGTCGGCGATGACGATGTCGAAGAGCGCATCCTGGGGGCTCTGTCCACGCTCCCGGGCGATGTCCCCGCTCAGCCTCCCGTGCAGGCCTTCGTTTTCGGGCGCGAAGGTCTCACCGATCTCGTAGGCATCCCAGCGGGAGAGATCGCGGAGCACACCGGCCTTCTCGGAGCGTGCCCACTCGTCCATCTGGCGCCGGACGGCAGGGTCCTTCATCTTCTCGATCCGCTCGGGCACCGGCAGGTTCATGACCTCACTCCAACCAGGAATGAGGAAGAGTGCGCAGAAATCGTGGAAGCTCATCTTGAGCCCGCCCAGCGTGGGCATGGTGAGTGCGACGATACGCCCGCCGCGCTCGCGGGCGCGCGTCCCCGCGGAGAGTTGGCGCTCGAAGTTCCGGTTCTTCGCGTTGACGCCCATGACGTTCCAGTTGAGCGGCCGTCCAGCCGTGATCGACATGTCGACCATCAAGTCGATCTCCTCGTCCGCAAATCGGGAGAGGCAACCATCGATGATGAATTCGAGCGTCGTTCCGGGATGCGGGCGGACGGCGGCGCACAGAGCAAGGAGTTCCTCGCGGTTCGAGGCGCGCGACGGGACCGGTTCGCCGTTGCCGTCTTCGTGCGTATAGGCCTTCGACGAGGAGAAGCCGAGGCCGCCGGCCGCGAGTGAGTCGTGTAGCGCCTGCACCATTGCCTGCACCTGTTCGGGGGACGCCGCCTTTCCGACTGCGTCTGGCCCCATGACGCTGCGGC
>JAPOLW010000935.1 GCA_029976905.1 bacterium
CTGGCGCGCGCGTCTCGGCGCGCGAGAGGCGTCGGCGCGCGAGAGGCGTCGGCGCGCACGCGAGCGAGAGGGACGACATCTCCGTCGCGTCGGCGAGGGGAGCGAGGACTGCTCGCTTGCGTCTGTCGAAAAGCGCAGAAACGTAGTGCGTGACGTGGCGGGCGGTCTTATCTGATGCAGTCTCATCTCCGCCGCGCGCACCGCGCTCGGGCGACGGCGCGCGGTCGTCGACCCGGTGCATGCCCTCGCCCTCCTCTCGCGTCTTCGCGGCATCGTCCGTGCGCGCGCGCGCTCCTCGGATCACCCCGCACCGCGTGAACGCCATGGGCGGAGGCCGGTCCAGGCATCGCGCGCCCCTTCTCGGCACCGCCGCGGTGCTCGCCTCGGACGACCAGTCACCGCCCGTCGAACCCCCCAAAAGGGAGGCGATGACGTCGGAAAACCTTCGCGCGTGGATCGCCGCCAACGACGCACCGGACGTGACGCTCGTGCGGTGCCCGGCGAACACCCCGGACGTC
>JAPOLW010000936.1 GCA_029976905.1 bacterium
GAACCCGGCCAAAGGCTACCAGTCAGCCGGGCACTAGACGTCGTAGCCGAGCCTGGAGAAGGTGTCGCCGCACTACAATCGGATTGTGGCCGCCGTGCGCGAGGTTGAGAAGCTCAAGGAGTCGAGTTATCAAGACGGCCAGCTATCCAGTTTATTGCTGGGCAACGAGCTCGAGAAGTTCGAAGGCCTGCTCCAGAAGATTCAGAACCACCGCGACATCGTCCAAACGATCGAACGCGAAGTCGTCGTCGCGAACACCAAAACCACCACCGCGTCGCTCTTACTAAAACAAATATACGAACGCGAGCTCGCGCGGTACTCGGCGACTACCATCGCGGAAGATTTGACGACGTTGCGAAAAAGCGCCCGAGTTATCCTGGAGCACCAGTTCGTGCCCGCGTCGCCGCCGAAGCCGCCGAAGCCGGGGGGCACCTTGCCTGCTGAGCTGAGTCCACAGCTGAGCGTGCCTGAGTGGCTGCGATCGACGACCTGCGGCTCGGCCACCAACTTTGCCTAC
>JAPOLW010000937.1 GCA_029976905.1 bacterium
GTTCTCGCGCGCCCACTTCAGCGTCTCGAGGTGCCCGCCCTTCGCCGCGTTCGCGCACGTCATATTGTCCGACGGGCAGCCGTTTTCGCGCGCCCACTTCAGCGTCTCGAGATGGCCGCCCTCCGCCGCTTGCCAGCACGTCGACTTGTCCCACCAGCAGTCGTTCTCGCGCGCCCACTTCAGCACCTCCAGGTGGCCGCCCTTCGCCGCGTTCGCGCACGTCATATTGTCCCACGGGCAGCCGTTCTCGCGCGCCCACTTCAGCACCTCGAGATGGCCGCCCTCCGCCGCGTACGCGCACGTGTTCTCGTCCCACGGGCAGCCGTTCTCGCGCGCCCACTTCAGCACCTCGAGGTGGCCGCCCTCCGCCGCGTTCGCGCACGTCGACGCGTTCCACGGCCATTCGTCCGCACGCAACGCCTTCAACTCCTGCAAATCTCCGTTTCTCGCCGCTGCAGTGCACGGGTAGTGGTACCGTTTGTCAGACAGAAGACCTCGCGAGTGCCTATCCTTCAG
>JAPOLW010000938.1 GCA_029976905.1 bacterium
ACGCCGAGGCGGAGGCTGCCGAGAAGGATGCCGAGCTCACGGCGCAGGTGGAGGAGGCGCAGGCGCTCATCGCCGCCGTCGACGAGGCGCAGGCTGCCGTCGACGAGGTCACCGCCGAGATCGCCGAGCAGCAGGCCATCATCGACGCGCTCGCGGACGCCGAGTCCGCGGTCGAGGACCTCGAGTTCAAGCTCGAGACGGCCAAGAACGCCGACCCCGTGGACGAGGAGCTCGTCGCGACGCTCACCGACCAGCTCGCCGCCGCCGAGGAGGAAGTGCTCGAGGCGGAGATCATCCTCGCCAAGGTTTCCGACGAAGCCGGCATCACCGACGCCACCACCGAGTCGGCCATCTCGGACGAAGAAATCGCCGAGGCGGCGGAGGAGTTTGCCGAGAGCGCCGCCGAGGACAGAGCCGCGACGTACGTCGAGGAGGAGATCGTCCTCACCGGGTACTCCGTCGACACGTTCACCGACGAGGTCAAGGCGGAGTTCGACAAGGTCATTGCCACGATC
>JAPOLW010000939.1 GCA_029976905.1 bacterium
GTACAAAGCGCTTTCTACCTGCGCCTACCGTCCGAATGAGTAGGGCCGCGGGCCCGCCGGGCGCATGCGCGGGGTAATGATGAGGTTGCGGTTGACCAATCAAGGCTGGACTGGCGATCCCGAGGAGGTCATCGACTGTCTGATTGTGGGCGGCGGTCCCGCTGGCCTCACGACCGCGATCTATCTTTCCCGCTTTCTCAGGAGCTGCGTCGTTTACGACGCGGCGGCGGGGCGCAGCGGGCCGATGATGGACGCGATGGCGCACGAGGCCCGCGTGAGGGCCGATCCCACCATGCGCGCCGATCGTTTCGTGGAACGCTGGCAGGGCCTCCGCCAGCAGCGCGGTGCGGCCGAGCACGCCGGCGTGCCGCCCGAGCAGGCAGCCGCCGCCCTGGGCAGCTTTCGCAACGTGCGCCGGCGCCTGGAGTTGCGCGGCGAGGTGGCCGGCATCCGTGTCTACGACGACTTCGCCCACCATCCCACCGCCATGCGCACCACCGTCAACGGCCTGCGCC
>JAPOLW010000940.1 GCA_029976905.1 bacterium
TCCAACGCCCACATGACACCGCTTGTGAGTGCAAGTCGCCACTCGATCTCTCTGGCATGGCCCGCCCGAGCATGTTCAGCGCTGGCAGAGCGGGGCCACCAAACCCGCGGCGCCAGAGCAGGCATGCAGCGCACCATTGGCGCACGTTTTGGGGCATGGAGAGAAGCTTGGAACCGAACAAACGGGGGTGTAACAAACGGGGGTGTAAATCCAAAAAATCGGAAAGAAACAACATTGATCAAATTTGTGCGTATTGGCCGGATTTGCGCGAAATTTACCAAACTTGTTGGTAATGAAAGGGGGTGCAAGTCCATTGCTTTCGCGGAATTTGCGCGAAATTTACGGCCCCCTTTGTTACGGTACCTTCTGTTCTTGTCAGACCAACCCGGGGCCCAGCCCAGGCAAACGCTCGAAGTTCCAATATTTCCGTCAGTTGTCCTACGCATGTTCCTACGTTTCCATCCAAGTTCCGGCATGTTCCGCGGTTTCCCCACGCATACCCTGCATTTC
>JAPOLW010000941.1 GCA_029976905.1 bacterium
CATCCTCCATCATCTGGAGTAAGATGTTGAACACGTCGGGGTGCGCCTTCTCGATCTCGTCGAATAATAAGATGGTGAACGGCTTGCGTCTCACCGCCTCGGTGAGCGTGCCGCCCTGGCCGAACCCGACGTACCCGGGGGGCGCGCCCACCAGCTTGGACACCGAGTGCCGCTCCATGTACTCGGACATGTCCAGTCTGACCATCGCGTCCGCGCTGCCGAAGTAGCGCTCGGCGAGGCGCTTCGTGAGCTCCGTCTTGCCCACGCCCGTGGGCCCCGCGAAGAGCATCGAGGCGATCGGGCGGTTGGGGTCCTTCAGACCGCACCTCGCGCGGCGCATCGATCGCGCCACCGCGTTCACCGCCTCGTCCTGCCCGATGACGCACGACCGTAAAGCGTCGTCCATTTTGGACAACACCGCGGCTTCGTCCTCCGTCATCCTTTGAACCGGGATGCCGCTCCACGACGCCGCGATGGACTCGATGTCGTCCACGTCCACCACCTGGG
>JAPOLW010000942.1 GCA_029976905.1 bacterium
AGCATCCACTGACGCCACGCGCGAGTGCGGTACGAGCGCCGGAGAGTATCAGCCGCGGACCTCCAGTGCGGGTTATTAATATTTGGGTGATCAACACGGAAAAAAACCCGCCTCAAGAGAGAGATTTGCGTCGGTCGCGTCCTGGTCGAGTCCTCCTTTGCCGATAACATCACAGATCCTCCGGCAATACCCGCTCAGGTCACTGGACGATGCTTTCTGGACGCCCTCGCGCGTCTGATACTGCGGGGCGAGCGTCACCCACGTTCGGCCGCTCTGGAAATTCCTTCTTCGCGAAGATCTTCGTGTTTCTCGCCTTTTCCGTACAAGGGGGCTTAGGATCCAGCGACGCACGCGCCACCGGCGGCACGATCACCACCTTCGGCGACTACGTCATCCACAATTTCACCTCCAGCGGCATTTTCCAGGTCACGGATTCTTCTTTGACCGAAGTGGAGGTGCTGGTAGTGGGAGGCGGAGGAGGAGGAGGCCGTGACAATGGAGGTGGC
>JAPOLW010000943.1 GCA_029976905.1 bacterium
GGTGGACGTCTGGGACGCCGAGTCGCTCATGCAGGTGGGTACGTGCGAGTTGGACGTCTCGCCGCTTCTGCGCGGCGGCCGCGACGCGACGGACGCGCTGGTGGAGGCCATCGTGGTCGACCACCGTCAAACGTCGCTCGCCGAAAAGACCGATTCCGCGACGGATCCGTGTCGCGCAAACGAAGACCCGCGAAGAGCGCAGATCGGCGCGCTCTTGGTGCGGCTGATCAACGTCGGGAGACGCGGTCGCGGCGGCGATTCCGGGGACGCGGGTCCCGCGACGGCGACGGACGCGCGCGTGGTCTGCCCGACGGTCGCCGCGACGTCCACCTTGGGCGCGACGCGCAGCGTCACGCGCCACGTGAAGAGGAGCGTCGCGAGGAGCTCGTCGCCGTAGACGTTGACGAAAAACGTCTTGAAGACGTCGTTCGGCTCGGTGGCGGCGCCGCACTTCGCGCGGAGCGACACGAACGCGACAGACTGTGCGGTTTCGCGGTCCGTCCT
>JAPOLW010000094.1 GCA_029976905.1 bacterium
CCCCCGCATGGGAACCCCGGAGGATCTCGGAGGCATCGCCGTCTATCTGATGAGCGACGCGTCCCGCTATCACACCGGCGACCTCATCACCGTAGACGGTGGTCGGCGCATCAACGGAAACTGAGAGGACGGCACGCGCGGGCACCCCCATTCCAGGTTGCGGTCCGGGCGCCACGCCAGCGAAGCAAATGCTCCTCTAATCCTCCGCGTCGCGCAGGCGCGCGGGATGCCGTGCCGCCACCATCCGGCGGAGTCCGTCCTTCCACGTCACTTGCGTCGGACCCACCAATTCCTCCATCCGGGTCGTATCGACAGCCACACTGGAGATCGTCCGATCCGTCTCCACGAAGGAGGCGGTCTGTCCGGTGAGGGCCCCGAGATAGTCGCACCATTCCTCGATGCCCACCGTCTCCGCTCCGGCCCAGTTGACGATGCGCGCCGGCACATCCGCGGCCGCGAGGAGTGCTGGGATCTGCGCCACGATGTCGTCTTCGTGGATGGGATTGTAGAGGCAGGGGCGCTCGGGGTGGATCGGCACCGGCTGGCCGGCGAGGATCATTTCGAGGTGGAAGGCCGGCCACCCCCCGTTGTCTCCATAGGGCACGTTCAGACGCGCGATCGTCGTCGGCAGATTCCACTGACGCGCTGCAAAGCGAGCGACCGCTTCGGCGGCGATCTTCGCGATGCTGTACGTCGGCATCATGACGCGGTGGTTGTCTCCCAGAGGGTCGTCCTCGCGCAGGCGTCGATGCCCCGCCGGTTCGTAGACACCGGTCGTCGAGCAATGCAGGAAGGCCGTCGCCTCCCGGCAATGCGCCATGAGCAGGCCCACCCCCTCTGCGTTCGCGGCGAGATCGGCATCGAAGTCGGCCCGCGGGCTCTTGGCGACTGCAAAATGGAGAACGTAGTCGAGGTCCCCCGGAACCGCGTCGAGAGAGCCCGACGCGAGATCACCACGCACGCAATGGATACCAGCTGCCTCGAGTCGCTCCCGGTCGCCATCGCGGGCGAAACGCGCGAGCCCCAAGACCTCGTTGTGCCGTGCGAGCGAGGCCGCGACCGGGAAGCCGACCTGCCCGGTCGGTCCCGTCACCAGGATGCGCTTGCCTTCGAGAACCTTCACGACCCACCTCCTGCCGACCGGTGGGAGGCCGCCGAAGCGCCCGCCAGCCGGCCGAACAACATTCCATCGGCGAGGGACACACCACTGGCATAGCCATCCGCCGCGACGCCCGAGGTCGTGCGGCCCGCGGCGTAGAGCCCTGCGATCGCGCTGCCGTCCGTTCGCAGCACCTCGCCCGCCGGTGTCGTGCGCAGCCCCCCCAGCGTGAAGGCCGCATAGACGCACCCGCCCAGCGTGACGTCGAGCGCTCCGAAGGGCGGCGTGTCGAGCGGTGTCACGAGCGACTCGCGTTTGTGGAAGACGGGATCCCGCCCGGCACGCGCATGCCGATTGTAGAGTTCCATCGTCGCGACCAGCGAGCCCTCGGGCATCTCCAGCGCGCGCTCGAGGTCTTCCCAGGAATCTTCGACGACCTTCGCCTGCATGTCGACCTCGTTGACCTCGTAGGTTTCGGCGTCGAGCAGATGCCAACAACGTCCACCCTGCTCGCGCAACGCACGCTGGCCGATGAGCCCTGCATAGGCGTCTTCGTTGATGAAGCGCTGGCCGTGGGCGTTCACGAGCACCCCACGGCAGATGCGCTTGGGGGGATAGAGGGGGATCGTGACGCTGGCGGCATCCATGCGGACGGTATCCGCGCCCACCGCCTGCGCCATGAGAATGCCGCCGCCGTCGTCATTGTCCGTTCCCACCCGCCAATTGGCCCGGGCAATCTGGGGCGCATAGCGCGCAACCATTTCGGGGTTCGAGATGAAGCCCCCGGCCGTCAGAATCACGCCACCGCGTGCGCGTACGCGCACCTCCCCCTCGACCCGATGCGCAACCACGCCAACGACTCGTCCCTCGGCATCGCAGACCAGCCGGTCCACGCGCGCGTCTTCGAGCACTTCCGCATCGGTTCGCCCGAGGGCCGCAAGCAACTTCTGCATGAGGAACGCACCGGCGGCGCCGGGCGCCTGGGGTTTGTGTGCCCGGGGAGCGGGCTTTGCCACCGACGCATAGGGCCAGCCGTCCTCGCCTCCCGAGAAGACCAGGCAATCGTCGGTGGGCGGCTCCTTGCCCGGTTCGGGATAGGAACTGCGCTTGAAGGGGACCCCGTGGGATTCGAGCCAGTCGAAAAGTTCGACGCTCCGGTCGCAAAACACACGGATCTTGGCTTCGTCCGGGCCCGGCCCGCAGGCGGCCATGAGAAAACGAAACATCTCCTCGGGGTCGTCCTCGACATCGCAGGCCTTCTGTACCGCCGTCCCTCCGCCGAGGTAGATCAATCCGCCCGAATTGGCGGAGGTTCCTCCGCCACCGCTCGCGCGCTCCAGCACCAGAACGCGTGCGCCCGCCTCGCTCGCCTCGATCGCAGCGGCCGCTCCGGCACAACCAAGGCCCACCACGACGACGTCCGCCTCCCGATCCCAGGCATCGATGGATGACGCCGCAAGGGCCTCGTACGCTCGCATGGCCGTTGCCTCCTAGCCCATCATTCCGGCGCCGATCGGACACTCTCCGGCGGCGAGCTTTCGAGCCCGCTCGGTCAACTGTTGTTCCATCATCATGTCGCGCCCGATCATGATGACGAACTCTCCGCTGCGGATCCCCGCGAGCAGGTGCCGCGCCAATTCGTCGAGATCCTGCACGGGAAGGTCGAAGCCTGCTTCCTTGGCCCCTTTCTGGAATTCTTCGAAGGTCGGCTGCGCCCCGGGCGGGTATTCCCGCTCGCGCGCCAATTCGGCCGGGCGGTTGCGCCAGGTGGTCCAGAGACCCGTATCGAGCATGCCTCCGGAGGGGTAGAAGATCGCCGCGCGCACCCGACTCCCGGGCTCCGCCGCCAACTGCGCACCCAGACACTCCGTGAGACACGAGACGGCCGCCTTGCTCGACGCGTAGACCGACTGCCCCGCCAGGGGCGAGATGCCGCCGTCTCCCGAAGACGTATTGAGGACCAGCCCTTCTTCTCCCGAGGCGAGCATGCGCGGAACGAACGACTGAATGCCATGGACCACGCCCATCACGTTGACGCCGTGGACCCATTTCCAGTCGTTCACGGTCGTTTCCCAGACGTTGGTACTCCCGACACTGACACCCGCGTTGTTGCACAGGAGATGGCATGCCCCGTGCCGGGCAAAAACCTCGTCGGCAAGCGCCTCGACGGCGTCGGCGCGCGAGACGTCGGTCACCACCGTCGAGAGTCCGGTCGCCGCGGCACCGACCTCATCCGTCAATCGCTGCAACGCCGCTTCTTCGACGTCCGAAGCGACGACCTTCATTCCCTCGCCGAGAAACGCCCGCACCATCGCTCGTCCAATGCCACTGGCGCCCCCGGTGACGACCGCCACCCGATCTTGAAAGTGCTTCATACGCCCTCCGTGCGAATGCAATTCCAATTCGCCCCAGAGCTACCCCGCAGGGAAACGCGCCGCAACGGACACGTCGCGAGGGGACCGGCGCGCGCCCTCGCCTCCACAGCGCGCAAAGCGCGCCGACGCCTCCGATCAGGCGCGATCGGGTGCGGGCGCCGGAGGTCGATGGATCGTGGCAAAGAGTTCGTGCATCGCGGTCGAAGTCGCCTCGCGTAGTGCCTCGATGCGCTCCTTCTCATCCCCCGGCGCAGGCAATGGGATCGGGGCGCCGATGCGAACCCGCACGATCTTTCGTTCATCGTCTGCGCGAACGTCTCCCTTGCTCATCATCTGGAAGGTCCCGTCGAGCGCCACCGGTACGATCGGAGCATCTCCCCGGAGCGCCGCCTTGAAGGCACCCGCCTTGAACGGCTTGATGGCTCCATCGAGCGTACGGGTCCCCTCCGGAAAGATGAGCAGAGGCTTACCCTCCGCGAGGACACGCGCGAACCGCTCGACCGCTTCGTCGGCTGTCTTTCCTCCGATACCCCGGTCCACAGGCACGTGGCCGGCAAGGCGGAGATGCCAGCCGATGAAGGGAACCCTCATGAGGGACCGCTTCGCCGCCCATTTGTAATCACCCGGAAGAACCGAGCCCAGAACGAGAATGTCGATCAGGCTCTGGTGGTTCGAGCAGTAGACATAGGGTCCATGGAGAGGGACGTTCTCCATTCCCGACGACTCGACTTCGATCCCGAGCCCGGCAACACTCGAGAGGCTCCACCGGCGCATCGCCCAGAGACTGGCCGCATGGTTGCGGGTGAACGGCCCCAACAGGCAGGAGATCATGCCGTACCCGGCCGTGCGGGCGGCAAACGGGACCCATTGTCGGGCAGCCGTCCAGATTTCCGCCGGGCTCATTCCAGATATCCAGGCAAAGAGGGTCGATCCCGCGAAGCTCCGCACGCGCGAGGGCGGGGCGAAAACGCCCCACCCTCCCAGCAGGGGGCTAGGCCACCTCGATGCGTGTCGAGGTCATCGAGAGCGGCTTGGCCGTACTTCCGCTCGAACTCCCGTGATTCTCGAGCTCGCGCACGGTGTCCATCCCGCCGGTCACCTCACCGAAGATCGTGTGGCGGCCGTTCAGGTGCGGGGTCGGCACGAAGGTGATGAAGAACTGGCTCCCATCCGTGCCGGGACCCGCGTTGGCCATGCTGAGCAGGCCGGGGCGGTCGTGCTTCACGGCGGGGTCGTACTCGCCATCGTACTGGTACCCAGGCCCACCCGTCCCATTGCCCAGCGGATCTCCCCCCTGTGCCATGAATCCGTTGATGACGCGGTGGAAGGCGAGGCCATCGTAGAAGCCCAGCGTCGCCAGGTACACGGTGCTCGATGCATGCATCGGGGCGACTTCAGGCATCAGCTTGATACGGATCGGGCCGCCGACATTGGTGTCGATGACCCAGGTGTAGGTCTTCGACGCATCGAAGGAGAGGACGGGCGGCTGGGGAAGACGCGTCTTCCACCGTCCGGCGCTGGTGTCGATCTTCTTTTCGGCGATGAAGGCCTCGATCTCGGCGATAGGGTCGGATTGGCTACTCATCCCGGGGACGGTATCGATGGAGCGCCGGTCGGTCCAGTCGGCCCCGACCTGGAAGCAGGCGGGGCCCGGATGCAGCGGCCGTGACGACGCGGGCACCGCACTCGACGCAGCCGCCCCCCAACCTTTATACGCAACGGAGGTTTCATCGGACAGGAGCAGCCCCATGACCCGCGACGAAATGATCCTCATCAGCGTGGACGATCACATCATCGAGCCGCGCGACCTCTTCGAGCAACACCTACCGACCCGCTGGGCCGGTCGCGCACCCCGCCTGGTCTACGACCGGGAGCGGAAGGCCGAGACCTGGTCCTGGGAATGGGGTTCGTCCTTCCAATCCTTCATCAACGCCGTCGTGACGCTGCCCAACGAAGAGTGGGGCTTCGACCCGGGAACGCAGGCCGAGATTCGACCCGGCTGCTATGACGTGCAGCACCGGGTCCGCGACATGGATGCAAACGGAGTCCTGGCCTCGCTGTGCTTTCCTTCCTTCCCCGGCATGGCGGGCGGCTTCTTTGCGAAATGCGACGACCGGGATCTCGCGCTCGCCTGCGTCCGCGCCTACAACGACTGGCACATCGACCAGTGGTGCGCGGCGGCGCCCGGCCGCTTCATCCCCAACCCGATCTCGCCCCTTTGGGATGCCAAGGCGGCCGCCGACGAGGTGCGCCGCGTCGCCCGGAAGGGAGCCACGGCGATCACCTTCACCGAGGACCCCGAGGCCTTCGGGTTGCCGAGCATGCACTCGGGCTTCTACGACCCGTTCTTCAAGGCCTGCGCCGACGAAGGCGTCGTCGTGGCGATCCACATCGGTTCGGCGGCGCAGGGTTTTCCCGGACGGGAAAGCGAACCACTCCACGTCCGCTACACGATGCCCACATGGAACTCGCTCCCGTGCGCGGCCAATCTCCTCTGGAGCCACCTCCTGCGCGACTTCCCCCCTCTGAAGATCGCCCTCTCGGAAGGGGGCACGTCCTGGATCCCCGGCTTTCTCGATCGCATGGAGCGCCACTATCACGTACAGAAGTGGGCCCGCCCCGACCTGGGCGGGCGTACGCCGACCGAGGTCTTTCGGCAGCACTTCCTCGCCTGCTTCATTTCGGACCCCTCGGGGCTCCTCCTGCGCGACCGTGTGGGCATCGACAACATCGCCTACGAGGTCGACTACCCCCATTCCGATTGCACCTTCCCCGACTCCGCGGACGAGTTGTGGGGTTGCATCGTCGAGGCGCGATGTACCGACGAGGAAATCGCCAAGATCACGCACGAAAACGCAATGCGCTGGTTCCGCTACGACGCCTTTGGGAAGGTTCCACGAGACCAGGCGACGGTCGGAGCTCTGAAGGCACGCGCTTCCGACGTCGATCTGCGCACACGCTCGAAGGCCGCGTACAAGGCCGAGTGGGAAGCGGTCAACGGGCCGGTCGGCTAGAGCCGCTTGCCCGTATCGAGCCCCGGAGGTCGGCTAGAGCCGCTTGCCCGTATCGAGCCCCGGAGGAATCCAGGACGGGGAGCGCTTCTCGGCAAAGGCCGTCATCCCCTCGCGTGCCTCGGTGCCGCGGAAGATCGACCAGTACATCGACATCCGATCCGGGTGGCCGTAGTTGTCGTTGATGATGCGTTTCACGTGCATCCGCGCTTCGGGGGCCGTCTTCAAGATCGACTCGGCGACCTCGACCGCAGACGGGCGCAAATCTTCGTGCGGCACGACGCGCGAGATCAATCCCATCCGCAGGGCCTCGTCGGCGGTGAGCCGACGCCCGGTCAGCAAGATGTCCCGCGCGGCGGCGACACCGATGTGCGGCGGCAGGTAGGAGGCGTAGCCGGTGTCTGCGATGCCACGCAACAACTCCGGCGCTCGAAAGGTCGCCCGCTCGCTGCAGACCGCGACGTCGGAGAGCATCGCGATCAGGAGGCCACCCCCCTGACAGATGCCGTTGACCGCCGCCACGACGGGGGCGTAGCTGTGGCGGACCTCTTCGAAGGGCGTGACATCGCCCGACACGACGTAATCGAGAGCTGGGTTCGCATCCTCGGTATTGCCGCGAAGTTCGCCGCCCGGTGCGAAGACATCGTCCACCCCGGTGAGGATGAGCGCCGTCGGCTCGGAAAACGAGTTCACCAGCGCCACCGCCTTCTTGATCCCGTAGTACATCGACGACGTCAGGGCGTTGCGCGACGCGGGCCGGTCGATCGTGCACCAGGCGATGTGCCCTTCGCGCTCGAAGCGCAGGAATTTGGTTCCGAGATCGTGGGTTTCGGCCATGGCTCCTCCTCCGTTCTCCCAGGACATCGCACTCGGCGCCGCGGGATGCCAGTCTGATCCACGATGGCCTCGGACCAGAGACCACTTGCCCGTTCGCTCCTCGAGCGCGAACTCGAGGATTTCGGATTGGACGACGAAGAACTCGATGAGGCCGTCGGCTTCGCGCTCGAGGTCCGGGACCTCGCGCAGGGGGTCGCCGAGGCCCGCGGCGACGGTGCCGCAAAGGCGGTCGCGGGAGCCGCGCGACTGCTCGCCACGAACGCGATCGACGAGGAGATCCGCGCGGATCGGGCGTCCGGCGACGGCCCGGCGTGTGCTCCGGGCTGCTCGGCGTGCTGCCACCTCCCCGTCTCGGTGACGGCCGCGGACGTTGCCCTGCTGCTCGCCTGGCTGGCCCAGCAAACCGACGAGGTTCGAGAGGACATCGAACGTCGGGTCGCGGCCGCGCTCCCGCACGCGACCGGGGCCCGGCCCCGCGGCCCGCTCGCCTGTCCGCTGCTCGACCCGGACGCAGGGACCTGCCTTGCCTACGAGGCCCGACCGCTCGCGTGTCGGGGCTGCTTCAGCGACGACGCGAGTCGATGCGTGCCGGGAGGCACGATCACCACCTTCGTCCTTCCACAGGTCGTCGCGCGCAGTGCCGCGGTGGGCGCTCGACTCGCCCTCGCCGAGCACGGACTCGACAGCGATTGCCGGGACCTGATCGTCGCCCTCGGCGACGCTCTCGGATCCAGGGCGTGAGCGGCCCGGCGCCTTCCGCCCGACCAGCCGGACTCAGTCCACCCGACCAGCGGCGTAGGAGAGAAAGACGGCGACGACGATCTCGACCAGAATGAAGGTGGCGGCGAAGTCGGCGCCATGCAGGGCCCAGGCGAGGGTACGCATGAAGGCTGCCAGTCCGAAGAGGAGCGCCGCGGCCCGCAGCCAATGCGCCTCCTGGCGGACGGCACCCAGCAAAACGAACGTCGACGCGGCCAGGAAGAACGCACCGAGATCGCCAACGATGGTGCTGCGGGCCAACCCAGCGGGAAGGTCCACGCCCAGACCCGAAGCGGCCGCGCCGGGGTCGACGATCCAGTTCAACCCGCTCAGCAGAAAGAGGGCTCCGACGAGCCCGACGAAGGCACGCAATGCGGAAGGCATAGCGTGGTCCCTAACCCACCGACACGGACGAACGAAAGCCCGGCCCCGGGGGACGGTCGAAGAAGCAACGCGCGGCCAGCCGTCCGGAAGCCCCCTCGCCGAGAGTCGAAAACCTTTCGTGGACGGGGCTTTGCCGGCTCCGTCATGGCTCGCAAGCCCCTTGACCGGATCCAGAGTGGAATACACACTCTACGGTGTGATCTGGATCCTGGCGCTCCTGCTTCTCGGAGCTGCCCCGGTCGCCGCGGCGGAGGGGCCCCGCATCGACTTCGCGGCTGAAATCGCGCCCATCTTCGAAGAGCGCTGCTTCGAGTGCCACGGTTCAGACGAGCGCAAGGGAGGCCTGCGCCTCACCAATCGGCGCGACGCATTTCTGCCGGGAGAGACCGGTATTCCCGTGATCGAACCGGGGCACGCCGATCTCAGCCTGCTCTACGAACTCCTCCTCTCCACCGACGAGGACGAGCGGATGCCCAAAGAGGGTTCGCCCCTCTCCGCCGAAGAGATCGAGCGCATTCGACTCTGGATCGATCAGGGTGCCTCCTGGCCGGACGGCGGCGACCCCGCCAGGTCACATTGGGCCTACCAGCGGCCGGTGCGGCCAGCCGTGCCCGCGGTCCAGGACAAACACTGGCCTCGCAACGAGATCGATCACTTCGTCCTCGCACGACTCGAAGCCGAAGGTCTCGCCCCGAGTCCTGCGGCCGAACCCGCGCGGCTGCTCCGCCGCCTCCATCTCGACCTCATCGGCCTCCCTCCGACCCCCGAGCAGGTCGACGCATTCCTGGCCGACCCCTCACCAGAGGCCTACGGCCGCATCGTCGACGAGTTGCTCGCGTCCCCCGCCTACGGGGAGCGCTGGGCCAGTCATTGGCTCGATCTCGCCCGCCATGCGGACTCCAACGGATTCCAGCGCGACCAGATCTACGAAGCATGGGCCTACCGGGACTGGGTGATCGACGCCTTCAACCGCGATCTCCCCTTCGATCAGTTCACCATCGAACAGATCGCCGGCGACATGCTCGACGACCCCTCTGCGGCGCAGCAGATCGCCACCGGCTTCCATCGCTCCGCGACGACCAACGTCGAGGCCGGCGCCGACCCCGAGGAGGACCGCGTCCGTCAGGTGGCCGACCGGGTGAATGTCACCTCGACCGTGTGGCTCGGCAGTACGCTGGAGTGCGCTCAATGCCACAACCACAAATACGACCCGTTCAGCCAGAAGGAGTACTACGAGCTCTTCGCGTTCTTCAACAACACCCCGCTGGAGGTCGTGCCCTTCGGTGAGGGCGATGTCTCGTTCAACGTGCGGGGTCCGATGATCTCCCTGCCGCCGGATCCCGCGACGGAGCAACGTCGGGCCGACCTCGAACGGCAGATGAGAGCCTCCCGGCAATTACTGCGAGCAGGCGGCCTGGCGCCCGACTTCGCGACCTGGAAGGAAGAGATGCGCGCGGCTCTCGCCGCGCCGCCGGTCTGGAAGACCGCGACGATCACGGGTTTCCTTTCGAGCGAGGACGAAACCCACGAGGTGCTCGAAGACGGCTCCGTCGCCATTGACGGACCGGTCCCGGACAGCGTCACCCATGAGCTTCGTCTGCACATCCCCGAGGAGGCCATCACGGCCTTCCGGGTCGAGATTCTGCCACGAAAGGCTGGGGCCCCACTGCGGCAACCCCGTCAACGCAACCCACCGTCCTTGAGCGAACTCCTGGTCATCCCGTGGGAGGACGGCGAAGAGCAGCTGCCCGTCGCGTTGTGGTCCCCCCCGAGCAAGAACTTCCAGGCCCGTGCGATCGACGGCCTACCTGGTTCGGCCTGGGTCGCCCGACTGGGTCGACACCGTGGCGTAGCGACGTTTCTGACCGAGGAGCCCCTGGGGGGAACCCAGGAGTTTGCGCTGGTCCTCGACCAACAAGCGGGGCGGGGCGGGACGCTCGATCGCGTTCGCATCTTGTATACGACCTCGC
>JAPOLW010000944.1 GCA_029976905.1 bacterium
GTCGGTCGCGAGTTCGAGGGTAGGGCACTGACCCCGTGGCTGGATCGCATCAGCACAGAGGGCACTTCTTTCGACCTCGCGATGACCACCTATCCCTCGACGACCGCCTCCCACATGAGCCTCTTCACCGGCGCGTATCCGAACGTGCACGAAAGTCGTTACCCCACTTCGACCTTGAAACCCTCCATGCCGACGCTGCCGCAGCGACTGGCGCAGGCCGGTTGGCGCACTGGCGCGGTGACCGAGAACGCAATGCTCCTGGCCGAAGTAGGCTTTTCGCGGGGATTCGACGAGTACCGGGAGAACCGTGATGTCCTCGAAGCGGATGCCGATGGCATCGACCGGACTTTTTCCGAGGCGCTCGAATGGTTGGAAGAGAATCCCGACACGCTCTTCTTCCTCTTCGTCCACACCTACCAGGTCCACTGGCCCTACGATCCGCCATCCCAGCACGACGTCTTCGCTCCGGTCTCCGAGCGGGGGCGGGAATTCCCCTTGACGACC
>JAPOLW010000945.1 GCA_029976905.1 bacterium
TCACCCGAGGGGCTTCGACTTCGATCGTTCCAGACCCGGTCACGATCGTCCGGGCCTCTCGGCGACCGTTGCGGACCACCAGGGCGTGGCCGCTCTCGTCGCGTTCGCCATGGTGGCTCGCGACGTACTCGGCGACCTCCGCCTCCAGCGCCGTCGTCAGCATCCGGCGCGCCCCCTCACGGGCGATCGCCTCCAGGCTCAGGGGCTCGTCTTCTACGTTCTTCTCAACTACTCTCAGCACGGGTGGCGTATTCCTTTCCCTCGGCTGCAACCGAGGTCCTTGTGGTTTTGGACAACTCACAAGAAAGGATACGCCGCCCTTTTCACGCCAGCCAGGATCCACAGCTTCCGGTCATACCTCCGGTCGGCGGTCGAGCTCCGCCTGTGCGAAATAGGCCGATGCCTTACGTAATATCTCGTTGGCCCGCTTTAATTCCCGGTTCTCCTGTTCCAATTCCTTGAGCCGCTCACGATCCGCAGTCGACATGCCGCCTCGAATTCCC
>JAPOLW010000946.1 GCA_029976905.1 bacterium
ACGCCGTCGCCGGCGTCGCGAGGTCGATGTCGGCGAGGTCGACGAGGGAGGCGGAGATGAACGTCATGCGGGAGTACGAGCCGGAGCTTCGGACGTTACGGGCGCAGCGCGATGACGCGTTCATGCGCGGCGCGAGGTCGGTGGCTTTCGACGACGAGAACTGGCGCGCGGTGCCCTTCGCCAGGGCGCTGATGGGAAGGTTTCGGCAGACGCTCGCTGTGCGAAACGCGTGGAACGGTATGATCGACGAGCTCGCGGCCGAGGTGGTGGAGGAGGCCATCCCCGCGGCGCAGAGGGAGGCGCGGAACGAGATCAAGGAGGTCATGAACGCGGTGTTCGGGTGGAGTTCGTCTAGCGACGAATCGTCCAGCGACGGGGACGACGACGACGTCATCCCCGGGAGTTTCAAGGCGTTGACGCCCAAGACGGCCGGGAGCAGGTGGCGGAGCATGACGTGGAGGAAGCCGGCGAACTCCCCGAGGCTCACGTCGCTCGCGTCGCGG
>JAPOLW010000947.1 GCA_029976905.1 bacterium
GCCCTCTCGCGCCGCCCATGCGGAACGTCACGCGAAGCGGAGCCCCCGCGTGCCCCGCCGAAGACGCGCCCCCCGGTGCGGGGCTCCCGCTGCGCGCGCGGCGGGGCACGCCCGAGGCGAACGGGTCGCCCGCGCCAATCCCGACGCCGGTCCCGACACCGGAAGGTCCCGCCGAGTCGCTGTCCGCCCCCCCCGCCGCCGCGCGCGTCGCGGCTTCCGCTTCGAGCGACGGCACGGCGTACATCGCCGCCCACCGCTCGGCTTCGCGTCTTTCGTGTTCGGCTCTCTGCTCGGCTTCGCGCCGCGCGTCCTCGACGCGGCGGCGGTACTCGTCGTCCGCGACGCCCGTCTCCCAGCCCTCGATGATGAGCTCGTCGTCGTCCTCCGCCGCCTCGGCGGCAGCCTTCTGCTTCTCGAGCTGCTCCAGCTCCCACTCCTTCTCCTCGAAGTCGGCGATGGCCGTCGCCGTCGCGTCCACGTCGTCGAGGATGCGAATCGTCTC
>JAPOLW010000948.1 GCA_029976905.1 bacterium
GAAGGGGATTGTTCGGGGAAACCCCGAAGCCTCTGACAGGATTTGAACCTGCGACCTGAGCTTTACAAAAGCCCTGCTCTACCACTGAGCTACGGAGGCAACACCGTCACTGGTGATCAGTCAGTGACGGGGGCATCAAGAGGGATCCCACCTCTCTCTCACATGGGTTGGTTTTCCGATTCTTTTTTCTCTCGGAGATGTGAGCACGGATGTATTCCAGTCCGTTTACGGGTCAGGCAGGACTCGAACCTGCGACCGACTGCTTAGAAGGCAGTTGCTCTATCCAACTGAGCTAGCGAGTCAGAGAGCCATTTGTCGGACTTGAACCGACGACCTACGCTTTACAAAAGCGTTGCTCTATCCAACTGAGCTAAAATGGCATCAACCTCGTTCGATGTAATCTTCGTATTCATCTTCGGTGATTTCCTCTAATGAAACCACTTCGATTTCTTCATCATCCAAATTTAACCACTCTGCGTATTCATCAATGATAGCAAGTTG
>JAPOLW010000095.1 GCA_029976905.1 bacterium
GGCAGCGTCAGCTCAGCTATATCGTGCAACGTTTGGGCCGGCGCGCCTCATGCAGCGAGCTTGCCGAGCACACGGCGCTGCTTCGAGCACGAGGCGATCTGGGGCGCTCACCCTATCCGAATAGGTTGTTGCGGGAGGCGGGGCTCCTCGAGGTGAAGGTCGACCTTGGGCGCGAGTATCTCGATCCCGGTGCGAGTCGAGCGTTTGCGGTCGCCGACCATCAGATCGCGCACGTCTACGTTCGCGATGCGTCGGATCGCCAGGCTGTCCACGAACTCTTTACCGGGGTGCCGGGCATCGACGCCGTCCTCGGCGAAGACGGGAAACGCGAGCACCAGCTCGACCATGAGCGTTCGGGCGAGATCGTTCTGCTCGCCGACCCCGATGCGTGGTTCGCCTATTACTTCTGGACCGACGATGCCAGGGCGCCCGACTACGCGCGCATGGTCGACATCCATCGCAAGCCCGGCTTCGATCCCTGCGAGCTCTACGTCGACCCGGCTCTGTCGCTCCCCTACGCGAGGATCGGATGGTCGCTGGCCCGCAAGGCGCTCGGCTTTCGCTACACCATGGAAGTCACGCCGCTGGACGCAACACTCGTCCGGGGGTCGCACGGTCGCCTCACGGCACCGCAGGACGGACCGGTCTTTCTGACCTCGGAGCCGCGTCTGCTCGAGGGCTCGTCGCTGCCAGCGACGGGTGTTCGAGACCAGATCCTGGCGCACCTCTTCGAGGATTGAGCGGCACGTCGATGGGGGTGGACGCGCGTACCTGGCTCGCTCTCTCCCGGGTGAGCAATCTGCCGACGGTGTGGATGAACGTCCTCACCGCCGCGGTGCTTGCGGACGAGGTCCCCGCGGCCGGGGAGGTCGTGCTTCTCGCGGTCGCGACCTCGGCCACCTACTGCGGTGGGATGGTCCTGAACGACTACTTCGACCGGGAAATCGACGCGCGCGAACAGCCCTTCCGACCCATTCCCGCGGGTCGGGTTCCCGCGCGCGTGGCTCTTCGCGGAGCCATCCTCCTGCTCGTCGCGGGTTGGGGTTTGCTGGCGTTCGCCCCGCATCCGACGGCGCTCCTCCCGGGCGCGGCCCTCGTGGCGACGGTCTGGGCCTACGATGGGCTGCACAAGGCCCATGCGTCGAGCGTGCTCCTCATGGCTGCGGCACGAGCGCTGGTCTACGTCGTGACGGCGATGGCGCTTCGGGGTGTCGTCCCTCCGATCGTCGCGGGAGCGGCGGCGGTGTCGTTTTCGTGGACGGTTCTGGTGACGGTCGTCGCCCGGGTCGAGAACGGACGCGGCACCCGATGGAGGTTCCCCGTGATCCCCTTGATGATCGCGGCCATGGCGGTGGTCGACGGAATCATTCTGGCCGTCCTGGTGAATCCCCTCTGGATCGTGATCGGCGTGGCGATGGCCACCTTGACCCGTGTCGCGCAGACGCGCGTGCGGGGGGATTGAGCGGCATCGGTCGTCGGCCAGATGCGCGTCCGCGGGGACGGCCCGGCGCCTGTCGGTCGGGAGGCGTCGGATTCCCTGCGCCCGGGTTCAGAAGATGCCCAGGGCCAGACCCGCAGCGAGGGTGTGGCCCAATTCGTGGCAGCGGTCGAGGATGGTCTGGTCGACGTCGCCCTGATGGACGACGGGTTCGGCCACCCGACGCAGCGGATATCCCTTGGCGATGCGCTCGATGTTGAAGACGGCGCCGCTTCCGTCGTTGGAGCATTTCACGAAGAGGGCGTAGGGAAGTTGATCGACCTTTCCCTGTGCGGGGTAGAAGGTGCGGTCGAAGAAATCCTTCAAGGCTCCCGACATATAGCCAAAGTTCTCCGGCGTGCCGAAGATCACGGCGTCGGTGCCGAGCAGATCCTCGACGTCGGCTTCGAGGGCGGGACGCATGCGGGTTTCGACCCCGGTCTCTTCCTGCGCACCGGCGAGGACGGCATCGGCCATCTTTCGGGTTCCGCCTCCCTGGGAGTGGTAGACGATGAGAAGTTTCTTCACGACCGCTCCCCTCGTAGGTCTGGGTGCCAGACGCACGAGCGTTCGCGGCGTTGGCGGACCGGAGTCGGATCGCTCTTCGCTCGTGCCACGAACCACTCCTTACCCCAATGGGGGTATGTCGTGCAGGGGCCGGAGGAGGGAGCGAAACCTTCCGCGAACTGCCGTCGGAGTGCCACCGTGGCGATCTGGTTTCGGCCGATCGGCGGGTTGCGGTTCGGGCATGGGGCGGTCGGGGTATGCGCCGCGCTCGATGGCCTCTCGTTGCGTCCGTGAACGCCTCCGACCGGCGGCGGATCGTGGGATTCGCTTGCCCAGCGCTTGACGGCGGCCCGGGCCGCCGATAGCGCAGGAGCCTAAGATGACGACACCCCAATCTTCGGCTTCGTCTCGCTACGCGTGGGCCCGACCGGGAGACGTGAGCGCGTTCCTGGGACTGATGTTCGACAACGTCGCTCAGTTGATCGTCTTCAGTACGATTCTGATCCAGGTCTTCGACTATCCCGCCGAGTTGGTGCTCACGCGGATGTTGCCCGGCACCGCCTTTGGCGTCCTCTTCGGGGATCTGATCTACACGTGGCTCGCCTTCCGTCTCGCCCGCCGTACGGGGAAGAACGACGTCACCGCGATGCCACTCGGCATCGATACGGTCTCGCTTTTCGGCCTCACCTTCGGCGCTCTCGGCCCGGTCTTCAAGCAAACGGGGGACGCGGTACTCGCCTGGCAGGTCGGGATGGCATTGATGGTGATGATGGGCGTCTTCAAGATTGCCATCACCTGGCTTGCCGCGCGCTTGCGCGACTTCGTTCCTCCCGCGGCGATGTTGGGCACGATCGGGGCCATCGGCGTGGTCTTGATCGCCTTCATGCCCATGTTGAAGCTCTTTGCCGATCCGCTGGTGGGATTCGTTTCGCTCTTCCTGATCCTGCTCGTCCTCCTGCGAACATTCGAGCTTCCCGGCCGGGTCCCGCCGGTCCTCGGCGTCGTGATCTTCACGACGATTGCCTTCTACACCCTGCAAGGCTTTGGCCTCGTGGCGCGGCAGGACGAGACGCTCGCTGCCGCCGCAGTGCCCCTCGGCGTGACCTGGCCGGTGCCCACCCTGGGCTTTCTCGCCGGAATGGAGATTGCGCTCGATTACCTCCCGCTCGCGCTTCCGCTCGCGTTTGCAACGATCATCGGCGGGATCGACAACACCGAGTCGGCCAACGCCGCCGGCGATCCCTACGACACGCCTTCGATTCTGTTGACCGAAGGCTTCAGCACCCTGGTGGCGGGACTCGTGGGCGGGGTCATCCAGACGACCCCGTACATCGGGCACCCGGCCTACAAGCGGATGGGGGGGCGTGCTGCCTACACGCTGGCGACGGCCCTTTTTGTCGGTCTCGGCGGCATCCTGGGGTATCTCTCGTGGCTCGTCCACGCCCTTCCCGAGATCGTCGTGGTACCGATCCTGGTCTTCATCGGTCTCGAGATCGGCGGTCATGCCTTCGTCGCAATTCCCCGACGTCACGTTGCCGCGGTCGCGGCGTGCTTTCTGCCGGTGCTTGCGGACGTCGCGGTCATTCTCGGGAACCAATTCCTCGGTGGTGCCGGTGTATCGGCGGCCGATCTCGGAGGGCCGGCGGCGGTCTCCTGGAAGGCCCTGGAACTACTTGCCGCCGGCTTCGTGGTCACGGCGATGCTCTTTGGTTCTGCACTGGCCTTCGTGATCGACGGCCGCTTCTACGCCGCCGCGCTCACGTTCGGGATTGCCGCCGTTGCTTCATTCTTCGGCGTGATCCATTCGCCCCTCCCGGGCGGCGCGACCTTCCTTCCCTGGCGGATCAGCGATCCCACGCCCTGGGCGACGGCCGGAGGCTACGCGGCGACGGCAATTCTGGTCTGGGCCGCGTCCTTCCTTCCGTCTTCGAGTGCGGAGGAGATTCCTTGATCGCGTCCGGGAAGTCCGGCAGCGTCCTCAGTATCGTGGTTCTCAGCAGAGGGAGGCGTGGGTCGATGGCAGAGCTTGGAAGGCGTGCAGGGGTCCTTCTCGTGTTGGTGTTGGGCCTGCTCTTGCCGTCGGTCACGACGGCCGCGGTGTCGGCGGAAGCGCGCTGCAAGATCATGAAGCTCAAGGCCGTCCTGAAGGAGGCCAAGGACAAGGCGCATTGCTACGAGCGATCGTTGAAGGCGAATCTTCCGAGTTCCCAGATTTGTTTCGCGCGCGCCGAGGAAAGACGACAACGCTACTTCCAGCGGGTCGAGGAGACCGGCGGCTGCGCGACGGTCAAGGACGGGGCAAGTCTCGGCGTCCGGGTCGACGGTTTTCTCCAGGACGTGACGACGGCTCTCCAAGGCCGGGCGTCGCCTCGAAGCACGTCCGGGCCAAAGGCGACGTCGGCACCCGAAGCGACGCCGACGCCGGTTGCCGGGCCGTCACCGACCCCGACGTCCATGGCCGTTCCCCCGCCCCCGGTGGCCACCGCGCCGACGGCAAAGAAGGCGGCGGACGCGGACTGATGATTCTGCGCGCTACGCACGCGGAGCCGACGACACGGGTGCCGCCGACGAGGAGAGGTGTACTCGACGACGGGCGCCCGGGAGGATGATGGTGTCATGCCTACCCGGCGCTCCCTGCGATCACTTCTCCTCGTGGCGATGGCTCTCCTCTTCGTCGCGTCCGTTCCGTGGTACCGCCCTGGCGAGGCCGTTCCGGCTCTGATCGGGGGTCTTCCGGACTGGGTCGCGGTCGCCCTCGCCTGTTACGCCGCCGTAGCGGTCCTGAATGCCCTCGCCTGGTTGTTGACCGAAATCGAGGATCCGCCCGAGGCGAAGGCGGCCGAGGGAGATCGGGGAGCGCGGGTTTGACCTTCGGCGAGATGGGGCTGGCCGCGCTTGCGGTCTACCTCGGGGCTCTGGTCGTCGTCGCGGAGATCGCCCGACGGGCACGCCGCGACACGACGCCGAGCGACCACTTCCTGGCGGCCCGGGATCTCGGTGTCTTCGTTCTTTTCCTGACGCTGTATGCGACGGCGTACAGTGGAAACTCGTTGCTCGGCTACCCGGGCAAGGCCTACCGCAGCGGATTCGCCTTCATTTCCGCGACGGGCTTCATGATGTCGATCATCGTGGTCTTCCACGCGCTCGTCCCGAAGCTGCGTCCCGCGGCCGTTGCGCACGGTTTCGTCACGCCGGGGGATTGGGTGCGCCATCGTTTCGGGGGAGAGCCGGCCGCGCGACGGTTGGCGATGGGCGTCGGAATCCTGATGTGTATCGCGCTCGCCAATTTCCTGCTGGCACAGCTGCAGGCCATGGGGCACATGACGGGTCGGGTGACCGACGGCCTGATCTCCTACGAGGTCGGCGTGGTCGGTCTGGCGCTGGTCATCCTCTTCTACGAGAGCCTCGGAGGGATGCGCGCCGTGGCCTGGACCGATGCGGCGCAGGGTATTCTGATGCTGGTCGGGCTTGCTGCCCTGCTGTCGTGGCTGGTGGGGACCGCCGGTGGACTCGAGGCGATCACCGAGGGTGTTGCCGCGGCCCGGCCCGAGGCCGTTGCGGTGCCAACCGCGGAGGTCTGCGCGAACTGGTTCAGCATGATCACACTGATGGGGCTCGGCAGTGTTCTCTATCCCCAGGCCATTCAGCGGATCTTCGCGGCGCGGAGTGGCGAGGTCCTCAAGCGCTCGTTCGCGATCATGACCTTCATGCCGCTCACCACGACCCTGGTGGTGACTCTCATCGGCGTCGCCGCCATCGCGCGCGTCGATCTCGGACAGGGTGTTGCGAGCGACGAGGTGATGCCGCTGCTTCTCGAGCAATGGGCACAGGAGGGGGGTGCTCACACCGCCGGTGCGGTGCTCGTCTTTCTGGGCGCTCTCGCGGCCATCATGTCGACGGCCGATTCGTGCCTGCTCTCCCTGGGGTCGGTGGTGGCAGGCGATCTTCTCGGCGGCTCCGGCCGCGATCCGGCGACGACCACGATGGGCAAGCGCGCGGCGGCGGCGATCCTGCTTCTGATGGTGCCGCTCGCGATGTGGGGTCAGCTGACGCTCTGGCGACTCATCGAGCTCAAGATGGAGCTTCTCATCCAGTGCGTTCCCGCCTTCCTTCTGGCCATGCATTGGTCGGGCTTGCGTGCGGGCCCGACGTTCTGGGGACTCTGCGCCGGGACGGGGTCGGCCGTCACGATGGCGCTTCTGGGCGTCAGGACCCTCGGCGGCGTGCACGTGGGCGTGCTCGGGCTGGGGCTGAACCTGCTGGTCGCCGGGCTGGGGTCGCTGGCGACGACTCCTCCCGAATCCGCTTCTTCGTAGCCGCCCAGGAGCAGATCGGACACGTCGCCAGGTCGTGCCCGCGTGCGGGGCAGCATTCGCGGCCGAAGTAGATGATCTGGAGATGGAGTTTGCTCCAGCTCTCGGGAGGAAAGACCGCCTTGAGGTCGCGCTCGGTCTGGTCGACGTTGCGGCCGTTGGAGAGGCCCCATCGTGCGGCGAGGCGGTGGATGTGCGTGTCCACCGGGAACGCCTGCTGACCGAAAGCCTGGCACAGCACCACGCTTGCCGTCTTGTGCCCGACGCCGGGGAGTTCCTCGAGAGCGGCGAGATCACGGGGCACGGAGCCGTCGTAGCGCTCGACGAGGATCCGGGAGAGAGCGGCGATGTTCTTTGCCTTGGCCGGGGCGAGGCCGCAGGTTCGCACGTAGCCGTGGATCTTCTTCTCGCCCAGGGCGGCCATCGCGTCCGGGGTGGCCGCTGCGGCAAAGAGGTCGGGCGTCACCTTGTTGACGCGCTCGTCCGTGGTCTGCGCCGACAGCAGCACGGCGACGAGCAGGGTGAAGGGATCGTCGTGGGCGAGGGGGACGGGCGGGGCGGGGTACCGTTCGTCGAGAATGGCCTGGATCCGCTCGGCCTTTTCGGCGCGGGTCATGGGAGTCGCTCCTACCCCCCGAACGTAGCGGCGCGCAAGGTGGTCGCACTCCGTCTTCCCTCTGATAGAGTGCGCCCGCGTGTGCGGGATCGCTGGCATTTTCCGGGCGAGCGGACGCGGGGATGATCGAGCCGTCGTCGATGCGATGTTGGCCCGTCTCGAGCGACGCGGTCCGGATGCCGATGGGCGCTTCGAGGAGGGCCCGCTCACACTCGGGCACCGCCGTCTGTCGATTCTCGATCTCAGCGACGCCGGCCGTCAGCCCATGGTGAGCGCCAGCGGCCGCTTTGTCTGCAGCTACAACGGTGAGGTCTACAACTTCGACGAGTTACGCGACGAAATGGGCGTCGAGCCGGGGGCGCTGCGTTCGAACTCGGATACGGAGATCCTGCTGCTCGCCTGGGAGCGCTGGGGGCCTGCGGCGCTCGACCGCATGGTTGGCCAATGGGCCTTTGCTCTCTACGACCGTGAGGAACGGCGTTTGTGGTTGGCCCGGGACCGCTTCGGCGAGAAACCGCTCTATTACCACGAAGACGGAGGCACGACGTCCTTTGCTTCGAGCCTGCTGGCTCTCCTGCAGGTGCCTGGCGTTTCTCGCGAGCTCGATCCCGACGCTCTCGTCGAGTTCTTGACGTTGCGCTACGTCGTGGCGCCGCGCACCGTCCTGCGCAATGTCCGCAAACTACCCGGCGGGCATCTTCTCGAAGCTGGTCCCGAGGGCACCACCGTGCGTGCCTGGTACGCCCCCCGCTTCCGTTCCCGGGCCGAGCAATTTCGTGGCCGTACCCGGGAGGATCTTTGCGAGGAATTCGGTGCGCTGCTCGTGCAAGCCTCGCACCGATGCCTCGTGAGCGACGTTCCGGTAGCCCTTCTGCTGAGCGACGGAATCGACAGCAACGGCATTCGTTGCGCGATGCGCGAAGGGGGGCGCGACGTCCCGACCTTCACCTACGTCATGACCGACGACCAGACCGGCCTGGTTGCGGCGGAGAGCGGGGGATACGACGCGCCGAGTTGGGATCTCCTCGTCACGCCGCGGGGGCGGCTCGAAACGCTGGATGAGGCATTTCCCGGATTTACCGAACCCGTGGGAGATGGTGCGTCGCTGGCGACCTGGCTGCTCATCCGAAATGCGCGCGAGCATGCGACGGTCTTCGTTTGTGGTCATGGTTCCGACGAGGTTCTGGGGGGCTATCGGTTGAGCCAGGACCGTTTCCGTCTGCAGGGCATGAAGTGGATCTCCTGGCTGCCGACGCCGATGCTGCGCGCGTTGTTCGACAACAAGACGTTCGGCCGTGAGACGCCCGATACGCGTCAGCGGCGCTTCCGGCGAACGCCCTTGCGCCGCGTCCCGGAGGTCGCGCGCTACTTGATCCACCGGCCGCTGCCGCAGGACGACGTCTCCCAGATCCTGGGTGTTCCCGGAGTTCCACCAACCTACCTCGACGTGGTCGATCGGCTCTACGCCGACTGTGCCGATGATGCGTCCGCGCTGGATCGAATCCAGGAGGTGATGATCCGGACGTTTCTCGCGGAAAACATTCTTTCCTTCGCCGATTCGGTCGCGATGGACTCCTCGGCCGAGTTGCGCCTCCCTTTTCTGGACCGCGATCTCGTCGAATTCGTCTGGGCACTCCCCGATGCGATGCGGGTGGCTCTTTGGCCGGGCCGCGCCAATACGAAGCAGATCCTGCGCTTCTGGGGGGAGACCCACATGCCGCGCGAGGTCGTGGAGAGGCGCAAGCGGACGTTCAACTACGGAAGCATCCGGGAGCTTCTGGCCGAGGACGAGGGGCGGGTCCACGACCGGATGCTCGGATCCGCGGCGTTACGGCGGGCACTACCGGGTCTCGAGGCCTGGCTCCGGCAGCCCCGGGAGTATTTTCGCGGGCCCTGGGAGGGAACGGTCTGGGCCCTGCTGAGCCTCGGGATCTGGGCGGAAGCAGGCGGTGTCCGATGAGCGGATCGAGGCGGCGAACGCGGGCCGGCGAAGCGGGGGTCGATCGCGGCGAGCCCGTCTTTCCCCGATCGGCCGGAAAAGGCTAAGCAGCATGTCTCCGAGTATCGCCCTGGGAGGGGAATGAGAATGTCTTCCACGACCCGAAATGTTCTGGTGAGTCTGGGATTTGCCGGACTCTTCCTTTTTTTGGCGTTCCGCAGCGTGTCCCTCGAAGAACTCGGTGGGGCCCTGGCCCGATTCGATCCCTGGTACATCGTCCCCGCGGTCGTGATCAGCTTCCTCCTCCAGATCTTCCGATCGTGGCGTTGGCAGCTCGAACTGAGTCCGCTGGAGCACGTGCCGCTGGGGCGGATCTGGGTCGTGACGAGTGTCGCCTACATGGCGATCAATCTTCTGCCGGCCCGGCTCGGGGAGTTCGTACGACCGTGGCTCATGTCCCGCCGCTCGAGCGTGACCTTCTCCAATGTGGTGGGCAACCTCGTCGTCGAGAAGACGATGGATTCGCTCGTCATCGTGTTCTACATCCTCCTCGGCCTGCTCACGACCAGCGACCTGCCCGATTGGGTCCGACGCGGCGCCGTGGTTCCTGCGGTCGCGGCTGCCGTGCTGGTGGTGCTCGTCATCCTTCTGTGGACCAAGGGAGAGCCCTTCTTCGATCGCTGGGTGATCCGTTACCTCCCCGAGCGTTTCGGTGCCGGCCTCAAGAAGTTCGTACGCGCCCTTCTCGACGGAATGCAGATCCTTCCCAACCCGCGCCTGGTGACCATGGTCTTTCTGGTTTCGCTCGCGCTCTGGTTCTTGCCGATTCTCTCGAGCTGGGTGACGATTCTGGCGTTCTCCTTCGACGTACCCTTCAACGCCGCGTTGATCGTCTTCATCTTCATCGGTTTCGGGACCGCACTGCCCCAGGCGCCCGGGATGATTGGAACCTACCAATATGCCTGCGTGCTGGCGCTTGGGCTCTTCGGTGTCGAGCAGGCCGAAGCTCTGGCCTACGGGATCGTGTTGAACGGCATCCAGCTCATTACGCTCGTACTGCAGGGTCTGGTCGCACTCCCCTTTGCCGGCGTGACGGTGGCGGACTTCCGCCGCGCGCGAGCGGAACTCGGGGATGCGGAGGATGCGCCGGCGTAGTCCGGGGTCCCCGGAGCAAAGGAGAACCGGAGATGGAGGAATTGAAGGGGCGGGTGGCTGTCGTCACCGGAGCAGCCAGCGGCATCGGGCTCGCCCTCAGCGAGCGATTCCTGGCCGAGGGTATGAAGGTCGTCATGGCCGATGTGGAGGCTCAGGTTCTGGAGAAGGAGGCGGCCCGGCTCGGCGACGTGGGTGGCGGTGTTCTCGCCGTGGCCACCGATGTGCGGCGCTTCGAGGAGGTCGAAACCCTGCGCGATCGAACGTTGCAGGCTTTCGGCGGGGTCCACGTGGTGTGCAACAACGCGGGGGTCGCGCCGGGCGGACCCATGCTCGACTCGACGCCGGAGGATTGGCGCTGGGTCTTCGACGTAAACGTCCTCGGTGTCGCTCACGGCGTTCGCGTCTTTGCTCCTCTGCT
>JAPOLW010000096.1 GCA_029976905.1 bacterium
GGCGCGCACGCGCTCTCCTTCGGGGTGACCGATGCGATCTCGAAGCTTCCGCCGCGCCGCGGGGTGAAAGGTCACCTTGATCGCCGGCGCCCGCTCGCGTCGTACGACACCTACCTGAAGTCGCGGAATCTCGACCCGAAGGAGTGGGCCACCGGCGCCGACCTGGGTCTTTCCGCGACGATCCGCTTCCGGGAGCGCGACGCCGACATCGGCTTCGTCGGGGCTCGATGCACCAGCTGCGGCCAGATCCACATCCCGAAAACCAGGGTCTGCTACGGCTGCCACGCCAAGGATCAGTGGGAGCCTCATCGCCTCTCGGACAAGCAGGGAAAGATCCTGTCCTACACCTTCGACTTCTTTTTCCCGACCGCGCAGCCTCCCACGATCATGGTGATGACCGAGGTCGACGGTTGCCGGGTGCAGGTGCAGCTCGCCAACGCCAAACCCGACGAAGTACGCCTCGACATGCCGGTCGAGTACGTCTTCCGAAAGATCCACAACGCCGGGGGCAAGGGCAACTATTTCTGGAAGGCCAGCCCCCTTCCCGCAGGAGCCTGACATGAGCGGATCGATCAAGGACAAAGTCGCCGTCGTCGGCGTCGGCGCCTGCAAATTCGGTGAGAACTGGACCTCCTCGCGGGAGGACATGATCGTCGACGCTGCCTACGAGGCCTATGCGGACGCCGGCCTGGAGAATCCGCAGGAACAGATCGAAGCCGTCTTCTGTGGCGCGGTCTACCCCCGCGAGGGCTCGGCGGAAATCGCCGAAGCCCTGAAGATCTTCGGCAAGCCGATCAGCATCGTCTCCGATTACTGTCAGACGGGCACCGACGCGTTTCGCTTCGGGGCGCTGGCCGTCGCCTCGGGTATGTACGACACCGTACTGGTCGTAGGCTTCGACAAGCCCAAGGACCGCGGCGTATCCGGCCCGTCGGTGAACTTCGACCGCGTGCGCGGGTTACCGGCCACGCCCGCCGGCTGGTTCTCTCTCTGCGCGGCGCGCTATTTCGAGACGTATGGCGCTGGGCGCGAAGATCTCGCACGCATCGCGGTGAAGAACCACCACAACGGAACCCTTGCGCCCAAATCGATGCTCAAGCGCGAGATCACCGTCGATGATGTCCTGAAGGCGCGGCTCATCTCCTGGCCCTTCGGACTCTACGACTGTGCCGCCCAATCCGACGGCGCTGCCGCTTGCATCCTTTCGCGCGCCGACCTTGCCCGGAACTACCGCGACGACCCGGTTCTCGTGAAGGCCGTCACCATCGCCGTATCCGAGCACCCCCAACGCGACCCCAACTTCGACTTCCTGGGATGGAAACCGACCCAATACGCCGCACAGGACGCCTACCGGCAGGCAGGCATCGCCGACCCCTTCAAGGAGATCGACGTCATCCAATTGCACGACTGCTTCACCCTCACCGAATTGCTCACCTACGAAGACCTGGGCCTCATCGAGAAGGGCTCGGCCAAAGAGCATATTGCCAGCGGCACGTTCGAGCTCGATGGAGAGTTACCGATCAATACCGACGGTGGACTGAAGACCTTCGGACACCCGACCGGCGCAACGGGTGTGCGCATGATCTACGAGAACACGTTGCAGTTGCAGGGACGGGCCGAGGGACGACAGGTCAAGAACGCGTCGATTGCGCTCAGTCACAACATCGGCGGGCCGCCGACGACCTGCGGCATTGCCATCCTCGGTATGCCCTGAGCCCGCTTCGGCGGCATCGCGAGCCTGTAGGCCGGCCGTCCGCGGCCAGAGCGCTCGCCCGTCTACGGCACCGGCCTACTCGACGTAGCCCAACTGCCGCAGACGCTCCCGGTCGATCCGACCGGCACGCGGAGCCACCTTCGGACTCGTCCGGGCGAGGCCCCGGCGGAATTGTCGGGGGATCCCTCCCGGGTCGGGGTCGTCGCGAAGGGCGGACCCGAGTGCGCGGGCGCCAGGAGTGTCCGGAGACGACCACGGCTGCGGCGACCGTTCGCGCGGATCCCGTTCGAGGTCGTAGACGACGCGGTCGCGCACGAGCGCTTCCCGATCGGCCGTGGCGATCCATTTCCGATTCCCGCGGATCACCGCCCGGTGGTGTTTTTCGCGTCCCCCCTCGGCGAAGAGCAGCCGTTCCGCCGGCGCCCCTCCCTCCTGACCGAGCGGCACACCCGCGATCTCGCCGGGAAGCGGGACGTCCGCGAAGCGCAACAAGGTCGGCAGCAGATCGACTCCCGAGACCGGCGCCGGGTCGCGGCCGACCGCAACCCCGGGCCCGCGCACCATCAGCGGCACCCGGATGATCTCTTCGAAGACGTGGTAGCCATGCGCGAAGAAGCGTTCGTGCTCCATCATGCTCTCGCCGTGGTCGGCGGTGAAGGCAACCACGGCGCGATCCAGGTCCCGCTCCCGGCCGAGGCCCTCGAGCAAACGTCCGATCTGCTCGTCGGTGTAGGCGATCTCCTCGTCGTACCGGTCGATATAGGTACCACCGTCCACCACGCCCGCTTCCCTCTGGTATTTCGCCATCCGAGCCGGATCGAAGGGAATCGGCAGATCGTGCTGGAAACGGGCTGGCCGGTCTTCCGGCGCCCGGTACGGCCCGTGCGGGTCCACGTAGTGGACCCACAAAAAAATGGGGCGGTCCGCCGGCGCGGTCACCAGCCACACGAGAGCCGCATCGGTCGTCCGTCGAGCGTTGCGTTCGTAGATCCTCCGGCTCGACTCTCGCTCGTCGACGAAGTCGTCGTAGTGATCGAAGCGGCTAGAGAGTCCGATCGCCTCCGACGTGAGGACCATGTTCGAAACGACGGCTGCCTTGACATAGGTGTCGGGCAGCAGATCGGGCAAGACGGGAACGTCATCGCCGAGCAACTGGTAGAACAAGCGTACCCGATGGCCGGTCGGCCATCGCCCACTGAGAATGCTGACGATGCTGGGCGCGGTATGGGCCGATGTCGCGTAGGCGCGTGTATAGACGGCCGCACGATCCTCGCCGAAGAACTCGTCCAGAACGGGACTCGTCGGTCTCTCGTAGCCGTAGAGCCCCAGGTGGTCGGCACGCAGCGTGTCCACCGTGATGAGGAAAATGTCGCCGGGCCTCCGCTCCTGCGCCAGGAAGAAGAACGACGCCACCAGGCCGAGAAGCAAGAGGAGGAAAGCCACCCGTCGCACGCCCGGACGGTAGCCTCGAGCGCCCCACGGCTCAAGACATCCGCCTCGTCGTGCTAACGTTAGCGACCGGGCATGGCAGAGAGCCGAGAACACCCTGCGAGCGTCCCGTTCCCTGCCAGGGAGACGAAGGCCGAGCGAGTCGTCGAGCACACCATCCTCGCGGTCGCCCTGTGGACCCTGTACGGCCACGCCATCGTTTTGGCGGGCGGGAGTTTCCAGACTCTCGTGCTCTGGTCTTGGATGCCCGCCGTGGCGGCCCTCTTCGCCAGCCTTCTGCTACGCCGATGGGCCGCCCCCCCTCCCTCTCCGGCTGACTTCTCGGGGCATGTGGGCCGAACGAGCGCCTGGATGCGACTCGCCGGCGCGGCCCTCGTCATCGCCGTCTACGCGTACACCGGCAACACCCTCTTTCTCTGGGCGGCCGGCACGGTCTTCGCACTCCTCTGCCAGATCGACGGTGCCCCGGCCGGGGCTGCACCGCCCCCCATCGTTCTTCCGCCAAGCGGATCGGGGGCGCGCTGGCCCCTGATCGGATTGGCCCTGTTGGCAGCCGCGACGACGCTGGTCGTCCACCGTCCCGACGCCGACGACGCTTTCTACCTCAGCCTTGCGGTCGGTGCGCTCGACTTTCCAGAACAGCCGCTCCTCCAGAGCGACAGCATGTTCGGAGAGGTCGACCTTCCCCTGCTGAACCCGATCTATCGAACAAATACCTACGAATTGCTCGTCGCCGTCTCCAGCCAATTGACCAGTGTCGAACTCGAGGTGCTGTACTACCTCTTCTTTCCCGCCCTGATCGCGGCTCTCTGGGTGCCCGTCTCGTGGGCGATGATCCACGCGATGGGTGGCGCGCGGCCCACTCTGGCCGTCGGCGCCGCGTTCGTCGTCCTTCTCACCCTCGGCGAAAGCCACTCGACGCACGCGAACTTCGGCTTCGTCCGTCTCTTTCAGGGAAAAGCGATCCTCGTGACCCTGATCGTCCCAGCGATCGTCTACAGTGCCGCGCGTTTCGTGAGTCGCGGTGATGCCGCGTCCTGGGTTCTTCTCTTTCTGTCGCAGGTCGCAGCACTCGGGGTCTCTCCCAACGGCCTCTACGTCGGCCCGGCGGCGGCCGCGCTCGTTCTGTGCGGGAGCCTCACGCCCGAGCGGAGCGCCTGGACCCGAGCGGCCACCGGACTTCTCGCCTCAATCTACGTCGGCCTCTTCGCGCTTGCGAGCGTCTTCGGTTTCGAGGGCATCGAGGAGGCTCTCTCCCTCGAGGTGCCGAGTCATTCCGTTGCCGAGATTCTCGGGGGCGTGCTCGGCACCGGGGTGCGTGCCCCGCTGCTTCTGCTGGCCCTTCTCGCGCTCCCGGCGCTCCACGCGTCGTCGCGCCTCGGCGCGGGCTGGGCCGTAGCCATCACCGCCACCCTGCTCAGTCCCGTCACGCCCTGGCTTCTCTCCTTCACCCTCGATTTGGACTGGCGTATCTTCTGGGCTGTCCCCGTGCCGCTCGTCGCGGGACTGGCCCTCAGTGGCGTCGCCTCCCTGGGTCCAACGATCGGTCGCGTGCCCATCGGTGTGGCGCTGAGCGTGCTCGCGATACTCCTCTTCGCTGCGAGCCCAGCGCCATGGACCATCTCGGAGACCAACCGGGCGGTCCTGCAATGGCCGACGAGCAAGGTCGATCCCGCCCACGAGATCGCCCGACAGGCCGTGGCCGCCACACCGCCGGGGGGAGCGGTACTCGCCCCCTGGGAAGTGTCCGCGTGGATTCCGACCTTGCGTGGTCACCCCCGGGTGATCGAGGTCCGCGAGTTCTACCTGCCCATCGTCATTCGCGGGCACGGGATCGAAAACGCAGCGCGACGTCGGCGCCTCCAGCGCCTGGTTGCCCCGCTCCAGCGCGAAAGGATCCCGATCCCGCGCCAACGCGGAGATCGCTTCAACTCCTTCGCCAAGGATCTGGAGCACTTCGGGATCACCACCGTCGTGATCGATCGGCGAGTCCCTTGGAAACCGAACCTGACCCGCCCGCTCCGACAGGCCGGCTTCCGCGGGCGTCGCCTCGGTGACTACCAACTCTGGTCACGGCCGCGCTCTCCTGCGGTCGCGACGGATCCCTCTACCTCCCCTCGTCCGATTGCGCGTCCGGATCTTTGAGGTTCAGGCCACGATCGCCGCGGCTTCCTCGCGCAATTGCCGCTTGAGGATTTTGCCGGACGCGGTGCGCGGAAGAGGCGCGTCGGCGAAGCGCAGGTAGCGCGGGATGGCGAAGGCGGCAAGCCGTGGCGCCAGAAACTCCCGCAACGCTGCAGGGTCGATTTTGGCGCTGGCGTAGATCGTAGCTCCGATCTCCTCCCCGAGACGCTCGTCGGGCACGCCATAGACACAGGCCTCCACGACGTCGGGGTGTTCGAGAAGAGCCGCCTCGACCGATCCACAACCGACATTTTCGCCGCCCCGAATGACGAGATCCTTGATCCGATCCACGATGTAGAGGAAACCCTCGTCGTCCAGATAGGCGACGTCTCCCGTGCGCATCCAGCGACCGTCGACGAAGGTTTCTTCGTTCGCATCGGGTCGATTCCAATAGCCCCGGAACACAGACGTGCCGCGCACCTGAAGCTCTCCGCGCACTCCCGCCGACTGCGTGTTTCCCCCCTCGTCGACGATCCGGATCTGCAGGACGGCCGAGCAGCGTCCCGAACTTTCGGGGTGGTCGAGATACTCCTTTCCGACGATCCCGGTGCCAATCGCGTTCGTTTCGGTCATCCCCCAACCCGTATTGGGCTTGGCGCGCTTGAAGGTCCGGTCGATGCCACGGACCTGCTCCGGCGCCCGCGGTGCCCCGCCGCCGCCGACCAGAGCGAGCGAACTCAAATCCCTCCGGGTCCGCGCGGCCGCCGCAACCAGGTCCCCGGTCATCGCCGCCGGTGCGAGGACCGAATTGATCTGCTCCTGCTCGATCAACTCTGCGGCTCGCTCGACGTCCCATTTGTACATCGAAACGATGCGGCGCTGAGCACGATAGCTCGACAGATAGACAGCATGGCATCCGGTCACGTGAAACAAGGGAACCGCGAGAAGCGTCGATGGCTGTTTTGCCGGCGGGCGCAATTCGGTTCCGGCCATGCGGGCCGACGCGTGCGCGTCGAGTTCCCACGACAGGAGGGCGCTCACGACATTGCGGTGGCACGACACGACACCCTTGGGGTGGCCGGTCGATCCCGACGTGTAGAAGATCGTCGCGTCATCGTGCGGTTCGATGTCCGCCGCGGGCATCTCCGGGCTCCCCACGGCCGCAATCGCCTCCTCCAGGTGCCGGGCCCCGCGCAGATCTCGTAGATCCCGGGCCCGAACCGCCAGGATGCCCAGATCCGCGGAGGTCGCGCTCTGTCGCGCCAGGCGTTCGAGCCTTTCTTCGTCGGCCACCAGCACCTTGGCGCCACAATCGTTCAGGCCGTAGGCCATCTCGTCCGGCTGCCAGAGCGCATTCATCGCCACCGCAATCCCGCCGATCGAGGTCACCGCCGTGAAGGTCGTGATCCACTCGGGGTAGTTGCGCATCGAAATGGCGACCCGGTCTCCCTTCGCGACGCCATACTCCTCTCGCAGCACGGCGGCGATCCGCCCCGCCTGCGCCCAGGCCTCTTCGAAGGTCAGGCGTTCCTGCTCGTACACCAGGAATGGCTCGTCACTCCGACTGCGTTCGAAAAGATCACGAAGCGTCGGCGGCCCCAGGCGAAAGGCGAGGCAAGGTCGTCCGTAGAGTTCGACCTCCTCGAGTTCGTAGGGCGAACCCGGCGCGGTCAGGGACGAGAGAGCTTCCGTGCGATCCATGAATCGGCTCCTATCTGCGAAACGAGAGGCAGGGCGAGACCCTGCTTGCCCAGCCCAGACGACGCATCCGAGCGGGCGCCCCGGCGCCGGGTGCCCCCCTTTTCCGACTCTTCATTCCCGGTAGACCGCGGTTCCACCGAGCAGCACGAACATCTCGTCGTCTGTGGTCTGGCCGCCGGAGATCGAACAAGCATCGCAAAGGCCGTCGCCCCGTCCGGCTTCGCTGTCGCAGGTCGCATGGTCACCGGGCCCGGCGCAGGGTGCGCCCGTCCGCCCCTCGGCACAGGCCACGGGCTCACACGTACTGCGGGCGGGCTTGCGGGAGAGTCGCGTCACGGTCTGAAGGTTCGGGGAACCGTCCGCGTTCACCCCGTTGTTGAAGACCGCACAATACGTGAGCGTCCGCTCCTCTTCGTCCTGCGAATCGTACCTCAGGGGTGGGTCGTAACTCTTGAAGAGCGGGTCGTCGTAGAAGGGACTTTCGTAGATGACCTCACCGCTCGGATCCTCGACCCAGAAAAACTCACCTCGCTTGTGGGTGTGGGACGCCAGATACAGGATTTCCTCCTCGCGCGAGAACGTTCGGGTCGAACACACCGTACGCTTTTCGAAGGGCGGAATACCCGTTGCGGCACCAATGGCCTCGAAGTGATTGAAGTGGGACATCTCGAAGCGGAGATCATCGGTGAAATAGAAGTTTCGATAGACGTGGTGCATGGTGTCCTTCGACGTGAGATTGAAGGCGTGCGAATTCCAGTAGACGAGACCGCGCACGGCCTGCCTCACGAAAAACCCGGGCGTGTCGAGGTCGGGAATGAGGTAGGTCTCGTCGAAATTGACGGCGCCGTTCGGCCGCCCCTCGGATGGGCCGAATCCGAAGCACGCGGTCTGCTCCACGATGGCAGAGCGGCAGAGTGAATCGGGACAATCGGCCGGCGCGAGTGGATCGCAAGGCTGGTCTCGACGCGGACCGTCTGCGCAGACCCATTCGCCGAACGACGGATCGTCGATGCGCGACAAGTCCACGGTCGGCTTCATCACGATGATGTGGTGCGTATTGGGATCCTCCCGGCGCTCTTCGCGCTTCACGAAGTAGTAGTCGCCGGTTTCGTCGAGGAAGCGCTCCGGGATCTGTCCAGAGAAGTCGAAATAGGATGCGAAGCAAAGTTCGACCTCGCTCCCGGCGGCAATCCGGTGCGGCGGCATGACGAGCTGCACCCCCTCCCCGGCCGCGGGTGTCGCCAGGGGCACGACCTCCACCGGTGCCGCCTCCGGCAGACACGCGCCCAGAAGTTTGCCCACGTGGTCGGAGCCGAGGCCCGCATTGCCCGTGACCGCTCCCGCGGTGGGGGCTCCCGCCTCGATCCAGATGCGAAGCGCTGCCAGTCGATCCTTCGACAGCGGCGCGCCAGAGAACGGCATCGGGCGACCCGCGATCGCCTGGCCGGCGAGCAGGGAGGGATCTGTCGCCGCGGCAAGTTTCAGGAAGAGATAACTCCGCAGTGGATCCTTGGGGGTGATGCGGGAGAACGCGCTGCTGCTCGACGGTGCGTCGATGAGGTTTTCGACGGCCACGTCGGCGCGAAGATCCAGGCCGCCCGATGCCGACGATCCATGGCAGGCCTCCGCCGTGCACCCCGGCCGTTCGAGTACGAGCTCATGGATCGCCGCCCAGGTCGATTCGAACGGCTCGCACTGAATCTCCTGCCCGGGGGGCGGTTCGGGATCCTGCGGGATCGGCGTCGAAGGGCCGGTGCCGCCGTCGCCGCAACCAGCGCAGCAAAGAATCGCAAGAACTCCGGCAATGACCGTTTGGCGGGTAGGCGTCATACAGTTCCTCGGGAATGAGAAGAATCGGCCCGGGACCAAGAGGTTCGAAGGGGTGCAAGCGTCGGCAGTGCGTTCCTGAATGCCCAACGCCGATCAACGCAACTGGTCGCCGGCCCCCGGGCCAACGCTCCCCGGACTACGACGGCTCTCTTCGCGCGTCAAGCAGTACGGCGAGAGCCGGGAGAACGAGGCGCTGGTGTGGGCGTCCCCCTGAGCACGCTCCTCCGGAGACGACGCTCGTGCGTACGGATTCCGGCAACGCCGTCGGCACGCACCCAGGCGAGCCCACGCGCTGGGTGTCTGCCCCGGGGCCCTCTCCCACAGAGCCGTTACCAGACGATCGACTCGAGCCCACAGGAGCAGCCCAAGCCGGAACTGGCCCAGCCTGACCAGCGGACAAGCTCCGCCCGTCGACAGGCCCCGCCGCGGGTCGCGGCCACGACGGTCGGGCCCCGCAAGGACCGCGCCTCTCGCCTAGCGCTTCCCCTCGACGGCACGGCCTGCGTCTTCGAGACCTTCCACCAGGCTCTCTGCCCCGTCCCCGACGATCTCGGCAGAGTCCGCCGCGACCCCCTCGCCGATGCCGACAGCGGCCCCAGCCCCGACTCCACCTGCGGCCACACCGGTTTCGGGGGCCGCGGCACCCACCTTCGCGGCCGTGCCCGCCGTGGCGCCGACCACGTCGGCCGAGGCCGCTCCGGCCCGTTGGGGCCCACTTTCCGCGGCGGCCGGTGCGGCCAGACAAACGACCAGGGCGACAAAGAGAATCGCTTTCATCTACTTCTCTCCTTTGAAGTTGCTTTCTCATCCATGCGAAACGACGAACTCCCGTCCCTTGAAAGCACTCCAGGGGTCGAGGCAGCAAGCGCCCCGGCGTTTCTCTTCCCGCGTGGGAGCTTCGCCAGCACCACGACCCCACGGGTGCCGCGGCGGCGCGTGCGTGCGTCTCTCGGCAGCTTCCCTATCCTCGGTGGAGGTGCCTCCACGTTTCCAACGAAAGCTGATTCTGCCCAATCGGTGCGAAGCCGAGCGTTATGCCGAACGCGTCGCCTCGTGGGTCGAGAGGGTTTTTGGCGAGCGGACCGTCGGAGTCTGGCTCCTTGGCTCCCTTGCCTACGGCGGCTTTGGACCCGAGAGCGACGTCGACATCCAGACGGCCGTGCGGGAGCCCACGAGCGCGGAGATCGCCACGCTCGCCGACGGCCTCGCCCACCCCGGACTCCCGTGCCCCGCCGCCGGCCTCGAATTCGTCCTCTACGACGTACGTCGTCTCGTCCAGCCCACCCCACCGCTGCGGTGGTCTCTCAATCTGAACGGGGGACCGTCGCGCGCATCTTCGATTTCGACCGATCCACGCACGCAGCCCGCACATTGGTTCGTCCTCGATCTCGCCATCGGTCGCGAACACGCACGCACCCTGCGCGGCGAACCCCTCGCGTCAATCGCAGGCCCGATCGCCGTCACAGACCAGAGACGAGCCATCGCCGAGTCCA
>JAPOLW010000097.1 GCA_029976905.1 bacterium
GGTCCGCAAGCCCGCCGAGAGCGGCTGTGAACTCGTCGATGGAGAACCGTTCCCGGAGGACGCGGCGGCGTTGCGTGCCGCGGCCGGGGCGGTCGAGCCGGTCGAGGACATCTGCGCCGTCCGACTGGAAGAGGCGCTCGCGCCGGCGGTGGCCGCGGTGCGCGCTGGGGTGTCGATCGACGTCGATGGTCTGGTGCAGTCCTACCGCGCGCGCGCGGCCGATGTCGACGTGCTCCTGGTGGAGGGAGCGGGTGGGCTTCTGGTCCCCTTCGCACCGCAGGTCTCCTACGCCGACTTCGCCGCGAAGATCGGCGCGCGCCTCCTTCTCGTGACCGCCGCGCGGCTCGGGGCGATCAATCACACGCTCCTCACCCTCGAGGTCGCCCGGGCGCGTGGTCTCGAGGTGTTGGGTGTGGTCGTGAACCACGCCTTCGCCGAGGAGGATCTGGCGACCCGCACCCTGGCCGACACGTTGCGTGAGCTCATCGACGTCCCCTTGCTCGGGGTCGTCCCCCATGGCGCCGATCCGGCGGCCCATCTGCCCCTGCCCGAGGCCCCCGTAGAAAGCTGAGCGCGCCCGTCGTCCGATCGGTGGGCCGGCGGCGCCGGGGCGTTGACGTGGTGGTCGCGGCGGTGCAGTAGGGAGCGGACATGATCACTGCGCGACCTGAAGAAGTCGGCGTGTCGAGCACGGGTCTCGACCGGATCACCCAACACCTCGGTCGCAGCTACGTCGATCCCGGAAAGATCGCGGGCTGCCTGACGCTGGTCGCCCGTCGCGGGGAGGTCGTGCACTGCGTCGCGCAGGGCGAGATGGACCGTGAACGGGGCAAGCCGATGCACGAGGACACGATCTTCCGCCTCTACTCGATGTCCAAGCCGATCACGTCGGTCGCGCTCATGATGCTGGCCGAGGAAGGAGCTCTGCAGCTCTCGGATCCGGTGCATCGGTACATCCCCGAATGGAAGGATCTGCGCGTCTACCAGGCCGGGAACTACCCGCGTTTCCTCACCGTACCGGTCGAGCGCCCGATGACGGTGCACGATCTGCTCACGCACATGTCCGGGCTCACCTACGGCTTCATGGAGCGCACCAACGTCGATGCCGCGTACCGCAAGCTCGGTGTGCAGACGCGCATGGACGGCCCCGTTCTGCGCGACATGATCGAGGCTCTGGCGGGTCTTCCCCTGGAGTTCTCACCGGGAACGGCCTGGAACTATTCGGTCTCCACCGATGTCGTGGGCTATCTCGTACAGACGATCAGCGGGCAGCCCTACGACCAGTTCCTGCAGGAGCGGATCCTCACGCCTCTGGGCATGCGCGATACCGGATTCAACGTTCCCGATGCCGACGCCGACCGCTTTGCGGCTTGTTACGCCCGTACCTTCGGCAAACGCACGATCCTTCAGGACGACCCCGAGCGCAGTGTCTACCGTGGTGGCGTCACCTTCCATTCCGGCGGTGGCGGTCTGGTGTCGACGGCGCATGATTATCTGCGTTTCTGTCGCATGCTGCTCGCCGGCGGCGAACTCGATGGCGCGCGGATCCTCGGCCCGCGCACGATCGAGTACATGACCCGCAACCACCTGCCGGGAGGGAAGGATCTGACGGCCCTGAGCGTCGGTGCCTTCAGCGAAACGATCTACGAGGGGACGGGCTTCGGGTTGGGGTTCTCGGTCGTCCTCGATCCGGTCGCCGCCCGGGTGACCAGCACCGGCGGCGAGTTCGCCTGGGGCGGTGCGGCGAGCACGGCCTTCTTCATCGACCCCCGCGAAGAGCTCATCGTGATCTTCCTGACGCAGCTCATGCCCTCGTCCACCTTCAACTTCCGCGGACAGATCAAGCAGATCGTCTACGGATCCCTGCTCGACTGAGTAGAAGGCGGACGCGGAACGGCGCGTGGCGCGCGCCCCGGTGCTCGTTCAGCCGATTTCGATCGCGATCTTGCCGAAGTGGCGGCCACTCTCGAGGTGTTTCACGGCGCCGGCGAGGTCGGCCATCGCAAAGGTATTGCCGATCACCGGGCGAAGTTCCTTCTTCTCGAAGAAGCGGCACATGCCGTCGAAGTCTTCGCGACTGCCCACGGTCACGCCGCGCAGGGTGATGTTGCGGGTCATCGCCACGGCCACGGGCAGGGAGGCGTTTCCAAAGCCGCTCAAGACGCCGACGATCGCCACATGTCCCCCGATCCGGGTGGCGAGAACGGACGGCCCAAGCGTCGTCTCTCCGGCGACGTCGACCACGATGTCGGCGCCCCGCCCACCGGTGAGTTCGCGAACGTCGGCCGACCAGTCGGGGCGGGTGCGGTAGTTGATCGTCTCCTCGGCGCCCAGGGCGCGCGCCCGTTCGAGTTTTTCGTCGGAGGAGGAGGTGGCGATCACCCGTGCTCCATGCGCCCGTGCGATCTGCAGCGCGAAGAGCGACACCCCACCGGTTCCCTGGACCACGACGGTCTGTCCGGCCTCGACGCCCCCGTCGAGGACCACGGCCGACCAGGCGGTGACCGCGGCGCAGGGGAGGGTGGCCGCCTCGACGTCCGAGAGGTGATGGGGCACTCGCACCAGGCAGGACGCGTCGACGACCATGTGCTCGGTGCAGCATCCGTCGATCCCCTCTCCAAAGATCGGCTGCTTGCTGGCCGCCGTCGGCGGCCCGGAATGCCACGCTGGATAGAAATTGGGGGCGACCCGGTCGCCGGGTGCGACTCGACCCACACCTTCGCCCACGGCGAGGACGGTGCCGCAACCGTCGGAAAGGGGGACGCGCGGATAGGTGAGCCCGGGGATGAGTCCCCAGACGACGACGGCGTCGTGGTAGTTCAGGCACGAGCCCGCCATGCGGAGCAGCGCCTTTCCGGGGCCCGGCTCGGGGACGTCGCGTGTGGTCGGGGCGATGCCTTCGACGCCGGCCGCCTCGAGTTGCATCGCGCGGCTCCGCATCAGGAAGTTCCTTCTCGATCGGGCGCGGGCCGCCCCGGGGAGGGGGGCGCGGGCCGCCCCGGGGAGGGGGGCGCGGGCCGCCCCGGGGAGGGCGCCGTGGGGCGCCCCGGGGAGGGGGGCGCGGCCTGCATGGCCGGATCGGCGCGGATCTCGGTTCGTCTGGTCATCGCGGCGCCCGGTCTTATCGCCCCGTGCTGCGGTGTCAACGCCGCTCGGGCGGCCCGCGGTCAGGAAGCCGTGGCCGGGCCGAGAAACCCCCGGACCCAGGCGGGGCCGTGGGTGAGGACGTACCAGCCGAAGAAGGCGGCCAGGAAGAGCGTCACCGCGGTCATCGTCCCCAGCCACGCGGTTGCTGCCGGGCCGCGGGGTTGGTCGTCGCCGAGATAGGCGCGACTGCGCTGCAGGCGCAGGAAGCCCAGGTAGGCCAGGGGCAGGAAGAGGCCGCAGACGATGTTGGTGGGCACGGCGACCCAGACGGCGATGTCGCTCCAGTACAGGCACCCGAGAATGCCGGGCGTGGGAAGCAGGGTCGCCCATTTGTAGCGCGTTCCACCGAATTCCCAGCCGAAGACCTCGGCGCAGACGAAGCCCGCGACGAGCATGTGCAGGGTCATGCTGCTCAATGCCATGCCGAGAATGCCGAGGCCGAAGACGACCCGGCCGACCTCGGGGCCGATGACCGCGCCGAGCGTCTGCGCCGCCTCCACCGGAGACAGACGGGTCCCGTCGTAGCCGGGCGACAGTGGGATGGTGTTCGCAGCGGCGATCGTGATGAGGCTGGTCGCCACCGCGTAGGGAATCAACATGCCCGCGAAGAGATCGAAGCGGGCCAACCCTCGATGCTCGCGGCTCCAGCCGCGAGCCAGCAGGCTGTAGGGGTAGAGGAAGAGCATGTTGATCCCGACGGCGGCGGCGAAGGTGCTCGCCACCAGGGTCGCCGCCGCCACGCCGCTGCGATCGGCCGGGATCTCGAAGGCGACGAAGCCGCGCAGGAGCGCGCCCGGGTCGGGGATGCCGGTGCGCGCGACGACGAGTCCGAAGCACGCGATGACGCCCCATACGATGTATTTCAGGATGCGCTCGTAGACGCGCACCAGACGGTAGGACGAGCCGTAGAGAAGGCTCAACCCGATGGCCCACGCCAGGATCAAAATCCCGGCACTCATCGGCCGCAGGCCGTCGATGCCCGCGACCGCGGCCAGGTCGACGACGACCGCCGAGGCAAGCGCGTAGTGGGAGAAGTGCCAGATGACCGAGGAGAGAAGTGCGCCGATGGACCACGCCGCCGCGAAGGGCGCGCCTGCGTAGTGGCTCATTGCGGTGAGCGGGCGCATGCCCGTGGAAAGGGTCTGGTGGGCGACGGCGGCGAGCATGACGACGCCGCAGAGCATGGCGACCGGGGCCACCCAGAGAAGGGCGTAGCCGAAGACGGCTCCCGAGAAGAGCGCCGCGGTGGCGGTGCCGCCGCCGAGCGTCATCGCACTCTGCAGATAGCCGGGGCCGACGAGCGACGTATAGACGCGCAGGCGGTGCGGAAGCGTGGCGCTCCCGGCGGCGGCCAGCCGTTCGCGTTCCGCGGCGAGTTGGGCGGGATCGGGAGGGTGGGCGATGCGCAACCCGACCCGTGTCGCGTCGAGTTCGGCGCCTTCCAATTTCCCGGGGTCCCGCATGGACGCCCTCCTTGACGTCAAAGGGAAGGCCGAGTCAATCCGTACGGCCGCGCGCGCCGGAATCCAGACCCAGGACAACGTCCCCGAGCGTTTCCGTCTGGTTGCGGGCGTGGGGCAGCGAAGCCTAAACCACGCCCATGACGACGGGTTCCCGGCGGACGATCGCGCTTACCGGCGCAACGGGCTTCGTCGGCCGCCACGTCGTCGATCGCTTGCTCGAGGAGGAGGATCTGGAGCTGCGATGTCTGGTCCGGCCTTCGAGTCACGTGGACTCCCTCCGCGACCGCGGCCCACGCGTCTCCCTTTGCGTCGGTGACGTCGGCCGCCCCGAGACGCTCGCTCCCTTGCTCGAGGGGGCGTGGGGAGTCGTGAACCTCGCGGGCTACCGCGACTTCTGGAGTGCCTCGCGCGCGCTCTACGACGAACTCAATCACCGGGGCGCACACAATGTCTTTCGCGCCGCCGTCGATGCGCACGTCCATCGGGCCGTGCAGGTGAGTACGCCGCTGGCCTTCGGGGTGCCGGAGCGCAACCCCTTCGACGAGAGGGATGCGCCCGGACCCCACCCCAGCGACTACGCCCGCAGCAAACATCGCGGTGACCGTGCCGCCTGGCATTTGCACGAGAGCGCCGGCCTTCCCCTGACCGTGGTACACCTCGCCGCCGTGATCGGTGCGGGCGATCCGCGACCCACCATGGAGGTGCGCCGGGCGGTGGAAGGGTGGCTTCCGGCGCTGGTGGGCGCCGATACGACCTACACCTACGTCTACGTTCGTGACGCGGCCGAGGCGATCGTGCGGGCGCTTCTTTCGCCGACGTCCGTCGGGCGCGCCTATCTCATCGGGACCCAGCGCGCGACCACCCGCGAGTACTTCGAGATCATCGGCCGGCTGGCCGGTGTTGCGGTGCCGCGTTGGAATCTGCCCGAGGGGATGTTGCTGCCGCTGGCGCGGGCCCTCGAGGTGGTTTCGTCCCTCACCGGCCAGCGACCGGCGTTGCCCGTCGACATCCTGAAGACGACGGCGGCGGGCTCTCTGCTCTTCGACGGTGGTCGCGCGGTGCGCGAGCTGGGCATGGAATACACCCCGCTCGAGACGGCACTCGCCGAGGCCGTCGACGAGATCCGTCGCGAGCGCCCGGCTTGAGGGCGGCTAGGCGCTCGCCAGGTTTTCGATCGTCACGGGCGGGATCTCGTCCGCGGGCGTGAAACCCAGGATTCGTCCGAAGAACGCGAGCTCACCCTCGAGCGCCCGTTTGATGTTCTCGGCCTTGCGGAAGCCGTGTCCCTCGTCCGGAAAGATCACCAGCGCGACGGGAACCCCTTTGTCGCGCAGGGCCGCGACCATGCGTTCGGCCTGATTCGGTGGAACGACCTTGTCCTCACCGCCCTGGAAGAAGATGGCCGGGCAGTCGAGTCGTTCGCAGTGGAAGAGGGGAGAACGCTCCCGGTAGAGGGCCTCACCCTCCGGATAGGGGGCGACCAGCCAGTCGGTGTAGCGCGACTCGAATTTGTGGGTGTCCGCGGCCAGCGCGCCGAGGTCGCCGATGCCGTAGAGGCTTGCGCCGGCGCGAAAGACGTCGTGGAAGGTCAGTGCACAGAGCACCGTATAGCCGCCGGCACTGCTGCCGCTGATCGTGAGGCGATCGGGATCGGCCAGGCCGCGTTCGGCGGTGTGGCGGGCGGCGTGGACGCAATCTTCCACGTCGATCCGACCCCATTGGCCTGCCAGGAGATCACGATAGGCGCGTCCGTAGCCGGTGCTTCCACCGTAGTTCACGTCGATGACCGCAAAGCCGCGGCTGGTCCAGTATTGGATGGGCAGATTGAACGATGGGTCGGTCGCCCCGGTGGGGCCGCCGTGCGAGCGCACCCGGAGCGGGGGCCGCTCTCCTTCGGGAGCGACGAAGTCCGGATTGGTCGGTGGGTAGTAGAAGGCGTAGGCGGTGCGGTCGCCGCTTTCGAATTCGAGTGGTTCGGCGACCGAGACCCAAGCCGGGTCGAGGTCCAGTTCCAGAGAACGGCGCAGGATCCGATGCCGGCCCGTCTCGAGGTCGAGATCGACGAGTTCGGCGGGGCGGAGGGTCGAGCCGCCCACGAAGAAAACATGGCCGTGCGCGACACGGAGGCCGCCGAAATCGACGTAGGGCACGGCCAGGGTTTCTTCGCGTCCGCTCTCGACGTCGATGCGCGCCAGGTGCCAGGATCCGTCGTGGCCGTAGGTGGCCACGATGGTGCCGGGATCCGCGAAATCCCAGGTCGACTGGCCGAAGGCCCACTGCGGACGGCCGAATTCAGCGGCGCGCGGGCAAAGGGCGCGGTCGACGTCGTGCTCGTGACGGTAGAGATTCCACCAGCCCGTCCGGTCGGAGACGAAGTGCATCACGCCGTCAGGGGACCAGCGGGGTTGGAAGATCGATTCGCCGTGGCCGCCCGCGATCCGGCGGGCGTCGCGGGGCCGGCCCCCGTCGTCGACCGCGGCCACCCAGAGTTCGGTTTCCTGCCAGGGCATGTGCGGATGGTTCCAGGCGAGCCAGCACAACCGGGTGCCGTCGGGAGAAAGGCGGGGAGCCGCGTAGAAGTCGTGTCCGGAGACGAGGACCTCGGGCTCGCCGCCCGCGAGAGGAATCGCCACCAGGACGTTGGATGGCTCCCCTCCACCCGCGTGCGATTCGCCGACGGCGATCAGACGCTGCCGTGCGGTGTCCACGATCGCATCGGCAAAGCGCCACGGTCCTTCGGGGGTGAGGGCACGCGGAGCCACATCGGCGCTTTCGACCTCATAAAGTCGGCGGTCCCGGTCGTTGGAGAAGAAGATGCGTCCGTCGCCGACCGTCAGAGCGCCGCCGCCGTATTCGTGGACGCGCGATCGCACGCTCCAGGGGGCCGCGAGGAGATCTTCGGCGGTCGCGGTCGGCAGCCGGAGCGCGTCGCGGTCGGAGCGCGCTGCCGTTGCGGAGCGCAGGCGTACCAGAGCGATGCGACCTCCCTCGGCGGGGCGGCTCTCCGTCCACAGCAGATCGTCGCCTAGCGGCGCGATCGAACCGAGGCCCACGGCACCGGCGAGCATCCGGTCGGCGGTAATGGGCGATTTCCAGGATCCGTAGGGTGCGGTCGTCCGGGCCATGTCGTCGGCCTACCGCGCAGGCGACCGCGCGGCCAGCCCGTCGATGTTCTCCGCGTATGGTATGACCCTGGGTCGGGCGCCGAGCGCACCCGGACCGGGGGAGATTTCGATGGCCGTGCACGAACTCGCGGGAAAACCCGCACCGCAGGAGATCCTCGTCAACGTCCCACGTCTGGTGACGACCTATTTCGCGCATCGGCCCGATCCGGTCGATCCGACCCAACGGGTCGCCTTCGGGACCTCGGGCCACCGGGGGTCGTCTCTCGACGGGAGCTTCAACGAGAGCCACGTTCTCGCGATCTCGCAGGCGCTCGCCGAGCATCGCATCGCCGCCGGCATCGACGGACCGCTCTTCGTCGGGATCGATACGCATGCCCTTTCCGAACCAGCCCTCGTCACCGCCGTCGAGGTCCTCGCAGCGAACGGTGTCGAGGTGGTCCTCGAGCAGGGCCTCGCCTACACGCCGACCCCGGTGATCTCGCACGCGATCCTGGCGCACAATCGCCGCACCCGCGCGCATCTGGCCGACGGCATCGTGCTGACGCCCTCGCACAATCCCCCGCGGGACGGCGGCTTCAAGTACAACCCGCCCTCCGGGGGACCCGCCGACGAGGGAACGACGGCGCGCATCCAGGACCGCGCCAACCAGATCCTCGAAGACGGGCTGGACGGAGTAAAGAGGCTTCCCTGGGCGCGTGCTCTGGCGCTCGAAACGACGCACGAGCGGGACAACGTGCGACCCTATGTCGATGATCTCGGCAACGTCGTCGACCTCGAGGCCGTCGCGCAGGCTGGTCTCCGCCTTGGCGTCCACCCTCTCGGTGGTGCCGGCGTCGGTCTCTGGGAGCCCATTGCGGCCACCTATGATCTCGACATCGACGTGGTCGATCGCCGCGTGGACCCGACGTTCTCGTTCATGACCGTGGACCGCGACGGCAAGATTCGCATGGATTGCTCGTCGCCGTATGCAATGGCGAGTCTCGTCGAGCTGCGCGATCGCTACGACCTAGCCTTCGGGAACGACGGGGATGCCGATCGTCATGGAATCGTGACGCGCGGCGCCGGGCTCCTCGCGCCGAACCACGTTCTGGCGGTCTTGATCCGCTACCTCTTCGAAACCCGCACGCAGTGGCCGGCGGCGACGGCCATCGGCAAGACGCTCGTCTCGAGCTCGATGATCGACCGGGTGGCCGGGCTTCTCGATCGTCGCCTCGCGGAAGTTCCGGTCGGCTTCAAGTGGTTCGTCGATGGCCTTTTCGACGGTTCGCTCGGATTCGGGGGCGAGGAGAGTGCCGGAGCCTCCTTCCTGCGCTTTGACGGCACGGTCTGGACCACCGACAAGGACGGCCCGGTCGTGAATCTACTGGCCGCCGAACTCACGGCCCGCAGCGGTCGGGACCCGGCCGAGCACTACCGGGCCCTCGAGGAGCGCTTTGGCAGCCCGGTCTACGAGCGCGTCGACGCGCCGGCGAGTCCGGCGCAGAAGAAGGCTTTGAAGAGCCTGGATGCCTCGCAGGTTGCCGCGACCGAACTCGCCGGGGAGCCGATCCTCGCCAAACTCACCCACGCGCCGGCCAACGGCGCGGCTCTCGGGGGTCTCAAGGTGACGACCGGGAATGGTTGGTTCGCGGCACGCCCCTCGGGCACCGAGGATGTCTACAAGATCTACGCGGAGAGTTTCCTCGGCCGCGACCATCTCGGGCAGATCCAGTCCGAAGCACAGGCTCTGGTCGACGGGGTTCTCCAGGGCGCGGCCTCCTGAGTCGGGGCCCGCCGGGCGGGACTCGACGAGCGTGCGATCGGGCAGTAGACCTACGCGCATGGCGGCTGGTGCTTCCATCATTGGGTTTCACGAGCTCCCCCCGAGCAAAAAACCCGAAGGGCGTACCCCCCTGGGGCTGATCGCCGAGGCATCCCGGGGCGCGATCGCGGACGCTGGCCTACGACCGGCCGACATCGACGGCATCGTCGTCTGCCCTGCGATGATGCAGTATTCGATGCTGTGGCCGTCGGTGGTGGCCGAGCACCTCGGACTCGTGCCCGCCTACCTCGAGTTCGTGGACCTCGGCGGCGCCACATCCTGCGCGATGGTGGCGCGTGCGGCCGCCGCAATCGAGGCGGGCCGTGCCCACAACGTATTGTGCGTGAACGGCGACACCTGGGACCCAGGCGGGATGTATCGCAATCCGCCGCCGATGGTCTCGCCGTTGCGCGATTTCACGCTCCCCTACGGTGCCGCGGGGGCCAATGCCGACTATGCGATGGCCGCGCGTCTGCACATGGAGCGATACGGGACCACGTCACGCCAACTTGCGAAGATCGCCGTCGATCAGCGCACGAGCGCACTCGAAAACCCGCTCGCCCTCTTCCGGGGTGAACCGCTGGGCATCGACGACGTTCTCGCGTCTCCGATGGTGTGCGACCCCCTCCACAAGCTCGAGATCGTGCTGCCCTGCACCGGCGCCGAGGCGGTGATCGTGACGTCGACCGCGCGGGCCGGCGATGCGCCCCATCCCGCGGTGCCCGTGCTGGGCTACGGAGAGGCTCTCGCGCCCGACCCCTTCCAGCGCGAGG
>JAPOLW010000098.1 GCA_029976905.1 bacterium
GCAGAGGGCGACGCGGGCTTCCGGGTCTACGACGTGGCCAACATCGCGAACAAGGCCTTCTCGGAGCGCATCCTGACGGCGCCCTTCTCGCCGCTGGGCCATGACACCCATGTCGCGACCGAGGACGCCACATGCGTCGTGCTACCGACCACCCAGCCGATCCGTCCGGATTGGAACGAGTCCATCCTGCGCGACCATCCCGAGAACCTGGAGCAGGCGATGCATCCGATCTACCGGTACGCCGCCATCACCGATTCGATCGAGGGCTTGATCCTGGTCGACGTGGTGACGATGGGGGACTTCGAGCCCCGAAACAACTTCCTCGATCGCGCCGTCACCTGGAACCCCGACGGGCTTCTCGATGGAGCGCGGTACGCGGCCTTCGCCGGGCACATCCTCTACGTTTCGACCGCCCGCGGGGTCGTCGTCGTCGATCTCGACGATCCCCTACGGCCCCGACATCTCGCAACCGTTGCCATGAACGAGCCGCGCGGGCTCATGGTACAGTTCCGCTACCTCTTCGTGGTCGACGCAGACGGCTTGAAGGTCATCGACGTCACGCATCCGGAGCAGCCCCGTCTCGTGCCCGACGCGATCGTGCCCCTCTCCGGAGCCCATCGGGTCTTCGTCGCGCGCACCTACGCCTACGTGGCCGCCGGATCCTCCGGCCTGGTGATCGTCGACGTGGAGCGCCCGGAAAGACCAGAGACCTACGGCTCCTACGGCGCGGAGAGTGGAATCGTCGACGCCCGCGACGTCGTGGTCGCGTCGACGAACGCTTCTCTATTTGCCTACGTTGCCGACGGCGCGGCGGGACTGAAGGTCCTGCAACTGACGTCGCCGGATTCACAACCCCGTTTCTACGGATTCTCCCCCGAACCGCGGCCCGAGTTGATCGCCAGACACGACACCGACGGCCCCGCTCTCGCCCTGTCGCGGCCCCTCGAGCGAGACCGGGCGGTCGACGAGACCGGGCATCAGGTCGCCATCTTCGGCCGGGTCGGATCACGCCCCTTCCTCCTCGACGAGATGCAACGCTTCTTCCTCGACGAGGAGGGACGCCCGTGGCACGTCCGCGACGAGCCCGGAGGGAACCCATGAGCCCGCCCGGAGGACGCCGATGAAAGGAACATCCACGTCGAGGCGAGCCGCCCTGGTCGGGCTGCTGCTCGTGCTCGGACCAGACCTCGCCCGGGCAGAACTCCCCGTGAAGCAGTCCCGGACCCATCTCGGCGTTGCCGAGTGTGCCAGCCCCCTTTGCCACGGCGCGGTGCATACCGATGCCAGCACCGCCGACGTCCGCCTCGACGAATATCGCACCTGGCTGCAAAAAGACTCGCACGCGAAGGCCTATCGGGTCTTGCTCGAACCGCGCAGTCAGCGAATCGCTCAGAACCTGGGCATCGCCGCGGCGGAGACGTCAGACCTCTGCCTGGATTGTCACGCAACCAATGTACCGCCCGCACTTCGCGGACCACGCTTTCACCTCTCCGACGGAGTCGGCTGCGAGGCGTGTCACGGCAGCGGGGAGGGGTGGATCGATTCGCACGTCGCGGGGGCCTCGCACGCCGAGAACGTGGCCGCGGGAATGTACCCGACCGACGACCCGGTCCGGCGCGCCGAACTCTGCCTTTCCTGCCACCTCGGCACACGCGACCAGTTCGTGAGCCATCGCCTGATGGCGGCGGGTCATCCACGGATGAGCTTCGAACTCGAGACGTTCAGCCAGCTCCAGCCCCACTTCGAAATCGACGAAGACTATGTCCGACGCAAAGGACGGCCCGACCCGGCGCGGACCTGGGCCGTCGGAGAGCTCGTCGGTGCGAATGCCTACCTCGAGCTCTTCGAGGCCAGGAGCAGCGAAGGCGGTTGGCCCGAATTCGGGGTCTTCGACTGCCACTCCTGCCACCAATCGATCGCAAACCCGGACGCCGTGGGTCAGACCCCGGTCGACGGAGGACTGCCGCGCCTGCGTGAGCACTCCCTGGTGGCCTCGCTCGAAATCCTTCGCGTGGTCGACCCCGACGCGGCGGCTCCCTTCAAGGCATCGCTGAACGAACTCGTCGCCCGCGTCGCCCGCGGAGCGACCGGGCAGGTGGCCCCGGCCTCCGCGCTTCGCCGTCTCCTGGCGGGCAACCTAGAGCGGGTCGCCGCCTGGCAGCCGGACCCCCGCCAGGCCCGGGCGCTGAGCCAGGCGCTGGCGCGCCGCTACGCCCGCTGGGCGCCCCTGAGCTACACGCAGGCCGAGGGAGCGACGATGGCCCTTCAAGCCACGACCTTCGTCCTGCTCGGAGGCAAGACGGGAGCGCCGGTCCGCGACGGTCTCGACGGACTCTTCGAGGCCACCGCCACCGAAGAGGACTTCGACGAAGGCCGCTTCCGCCGCGCGATGGGCCACCTGGCCGAGCAACTCGACACCGGGCGCTAGAACGAACGTCCGAACCAGAAGAAGGCCCTCCGCGGGACGGCACGGGTTGTCCGATTTTCCAGGACGGCCTACGATGATGGCCGCTCGATCGATCATACTACGACCGTTTTTCGCGCACCGAAAATGACGAAAATCACACTGCGCAAGAAGCTTCTCCTCTTCGCGATCCTCCTCGCCCTGATCCCGCTGGGGATCGCCGGGCGTACCATGATCACGATCTCGCAGGACGAGCTGCGCAGCGCCGCCAACGACGAGATCTCCATCACCGCCGAACAATTCGCGCAAACCATCGACGAATTTCGGTCGGACGCCTGGATCGGGCCGCTCGAACTCGTGCGCAACGCCATCGCGAACGGTGAGATGGTCGGACTCTCTGCCATCGAGGACATTGGTGATGTCGTCTGGCTCCGCCTTTCAGTGGGCGACGCCGAACCGGTCGTGGTCGCGCGCGAGGAGTTCGCCGACCGCCTGCGGGCCGCCGGCCTCGACCCGGTCACGACCCTGGCGCCGGAGGCCGCGAACCCATCCGATGCCGGAACCACGATCGACGATCGCGTCGAATACCTGGCTGCCGTCGACGCCTGGCTTCTCACCGCAAACCTTCCCTTCCCCGGCGGTCTGGGAGGGCAACCGGCGAGGATGGAGGCGCGCATCGACCTCGAAAGACTCCGCGAGCGCTTCGCTCTGCATTCGTTCAACAAGAACGGCACGCTTCTGTTGGTGGACGCGGGCGGCCAGCAAATCTTCGATGCGCAGCGAAAGGATCTCGGCGATCTGGAAATCGTGCGACGGGCAACGTCGGTCCTTGCAAACGAGGGGGCCCGCGCCATCCACGTTGCCCCCTACGTGCGGCCCTCGGGCGAAGGCATGTTGGGCGGCTACGCCTTCCCGCAATCCCTGGACTGGGCCGTCGTCGCCGAGCGCACCGAGGAAAACGCCTACCTCGCGGTCGCCGAAATGCGGCAGGAATTGCTCCTGTGGGTTTCGATCGGCCTCGTTCTCGCCATCGGCGGGGCCATCGTCTACTCGGGTCAGATCAGTCGGCCGATCGTCGAGATCGGCCGCATCGCCCACGAGGTCGGCCAGGGAAATCTGCGGGTCGAAGTCGGCCGCGTGCGAACGCGCGACGAGGTCGGCGACCTGGCCCGGCGCATCAACGAGATGATCCGCGGCCTGCGGGAGCGCTTCGAACTCCAGAAGTTCGTCTCGAGCAGCACCGTCGATGCCGTGCGCGGAGGGGAGACGGTCGAGCGAGGGGGCGTGCGACACCGGGCGACGGTGCTCTTTTCCGACATCCGCGGCTTCACGGCATTCTCCGAGAAGGTCGAACCCGAGGTCGTGATCGAGATGCTCAATACCTACCTCAGCGTCCAGGCCGACCTGGTCAAGGCGCACGGCGGCGACGTGGACAAATTCGTTGGAGACGAATTGGTCGCGGTCTTCCAGGGAGAGCAGATGGTGGCAAACGCGGCGCGCTGCGCCGATGCCATCCAGAAGGAGATCGCCAGGCTCAATGCCGAGAATCCCCAATGGGACATTGCCATCGGCATCGGCATCAACACGGGCGACATGATCATGGGCGCCATGGGCAGCGCCGACCGCATGGACTACACGATCCTGGGCGACACGGTGAACCTCGGAGCCCGCCTTTGCTCGGCGGCGGGCCGCCACAAGACGATTTTGTCGGAGAGCTCCGCGGAGGATCTCCGCACCACGAGCGACTTCGATCTCCTCGAACTCGAACCCATCGAGGTCAAAGGAAAGACCGACCCCATCCGGATCTACGAACTCGCCACCGGGAACCCGACATGACGGCGATCCAGCGGACATCGGTCGCCGCGTTGCTCGTCGCCCTCGCCCTCTTCTGCCCCGTGGGTGCAGCCGCCCAGCCCCTCACCGTGACGCTCGAGACGGGTCAACACATCCGTGACGTGGCTCGCGAGTACCTCGGTGACCCCGACCTCTGGGAGCAGATCCTCGAACTCAATGGACTCGCTTCCGTGCTCGATCTGAAGCCGGGAATGAAACTCACCGTCCCGAGCACCGAGGTCTCCCGGGCCGCCGCCGCTCTCGCGGCCGCCCTCGCGACGATCGACGAAGCAGGCGAGAACGGAGCTCAACTGCTCGCCGCGGCCGAACTGGAGGAGGCACTCGCGCTCCGCAACGAGGCACTGGCCGCACGACGCGAGGCTCGTTGGGAGGAAACCCTGGCCCTGGCCCGGAAGTCGCTCGCCTCCGCCGAGGCGGCTCTCGCCCTGGCCCGCGAACGGCGGCTTCAGCAAGCCGAGGCACTCCTCGAAGATCGCCTCGGGACGGTGGATGCGCGCAAACCCGGCGCGCTCACCTGGCGCGATGCCCCCAAGCAATCGAAGCTCGTCGAGGAGGAAAAAGTCCGCACGCTTTCGAGCTCGCTGGCATCCATTCTGTTCCCCGATCGCAGTTCCCTTCGACTCGACGAGAATTCACAGGCGGTCATTCAGAGCCTGCGCCGAGATGCGCTGAGCCATCGCCGCCAGTCGAAGGTGCAACTGATCGGAGGCAATGTTCAGGCCATCCTCAAGGGCAACCAGCGCAGTCGGCAATTCGAACTCGGCATTCCGGGCGTGGAGCTGGAAAGCCGCTCGCGAAACTTCTGGGCCAGTCGGACCAACCAAAAGGTGCGCCTGGCGAACTACGACGAGGGGCGCATCGAGGTCGCGGTCCCGGGGCGCGACCAGAAGGTCGTCCTCGAACGAAACCAGGGCACGGTCGCCGACCGCACGACCGTCGCCCCCGCGCGGGATCTGCTCCCACCCCCCCGCGGCCTCGCACCAGCCGCCCCGGCGATCGCGTACCAGGGAAAGATCGAACTCAGCTGGGAGGCGGTCGATGGCGCACTGGCCTACTGGGTCCACATCGCCGCCGACAGCGCCTCGTTCCGCAAACTCGTCGTCAGCCGCCGGGACATCACCGGCACGCGCTGGCAGCCGCGCGTGCTGCCCGTCGGCCTCTATTATTGGCGCGTCTCCGCGGTCGATGACCTCGGTCTTCCAGGGCCCGCGAGCACACCCCAATGGTTTCAGGTGGCCGACGACGAGAGCGGCCCCTACCTGGTGGTGGAGTTCCCGCAGCCCGATGCCGTGACCAACCAGCCCGAGGTCGAGGTTCGCGGAGAAGCCGAGCGGGGCTCCCAACTCCTCGTCGACGGCGAGACGGTCCCGCTCGACGATGACGCCCACTTCCGTTTCGCACGCGCGCTGCAACCCGGCCCCAACCCCATCCGCTTCGAGGCGGTCGACCGGGCCGGAAACCGCACGGTCGTCGAGCGCACGATCCAGCGCGTCGACGTCGACCGCGTCGAGATCCTCCTCGACGAGAGCCTACCACGACGGGCTCCCTCGCATTTCCTGAGCCGCACGCCCGAATTCATCCTGACGGGTTCGACCGTCCCGGGCTCCCAGATCGAACTCGAGGGCGACGAACCCCGCGCACCCGAGGGCGGAGAGGGAGTCGCAGCCGGCGCCGCGGGGGTGGCCGACGCCGCGGGCGGCTTCCAGATCCGCCTTGCAGCGACGGCCGGGGGCAGCCGATACCGGATGCGCGTCGTATCCCCGGCTGGGGGCACGGCGGCGCAGGAACTCACGGTCGAACTCGACGATACGCGCCCCGAACTCGCCCTCGACACCCCGCCCCCCGGAGCAATCTCCTCACCCGTCCTGACGCTCTCGGGCGTCGTCGAGGAGGCGGTCTCTTTGCAGCTCAACCAGGAAGAGATGCCATTCGCAGAGGGCCGCTTCGAAATCGCCCATCCCCTCCAGCCGGGCGTCAACCCGATATCCCTGGAGGCCGTGGACCGGGCGGGCAATACCCGGCGGATCGTCTTTGACATCGTGCTCGACGAAGCCCCTCCCCGGCTGGTGGCACACCGGATCTCTCGTTCGTCCGCTGGTGCCCGGATCCAGGTAGATGCCGAGGACGCCTCGGGCCTGCGCCGGGTCGCCCCGGTCGTGATTGAAGCCAGCGGAGCCGAGATCCAGGGACACCTCGAATTGGACCGGTCCACTGGACGGTACTCTGGCACGCTTACCCTTCCTGCGGGTACGCAGGCTCCGGCTCGGCTTCGACGGGTCCGGCTCGAGGACTCGCTGGGCAACGCCCAGGAGTACCAACTCTACTGAGGTGGGAGATACGCAATGCGCGGAAACCACAGTCGATTCCCGATGGCCCTCTGCCTGCTGCTCTCCGTTTTCGTGCGGTGGGCCGGCGCGGCCGAACCACTCCCCCTCGTCACGTACGGTCCGAGTGCGCCCACCTACGAGGGCGACCCCGACTATACGCAGGAAATCCTGTTCCGCGTTCCCACGACGGTCGATGGGCAACTCCATCTGCGTGTGTTCGACGCAGATACGGGCGGGACTCTCGACGAACAAAAGCAGACCTTCGACACCCGGATTCGCTTCCGCCTCGTCGGGCCCGGCAACCTCGAGATCGGCTCGACCTAGATCGGCGAGGACGCCCTGCGTGACGGCGCCTGGACGACGCTGGCCTCCTTCACGGCGGGTGATTTCCCCGGAGACGACAACATCCGGGAGTTCCGCCTTTTCGTCGAGGGAGTCGACGGCGACGACGGCAACGTCTATCACGTCGCTCTGAGCGAGAGCGACAAGCGCAACGTCCCACCCCCTGGCTTGCATGTCGTGGCGGTGAACCCCACCGTGCGACTTCCGCGCGAGGGCGTCCGCGGCGAAATGCGATTCTTCGTCCCCGAGGGTACCGCTTCACTGCGCGTCCGGAACTTCGACCTCGCCGGCGCCCGTGTCGCTCTGGAAACCGTCTGGCGCTCCGGACTGCGACTGCGTCCCTCGCGGCAAGCGACCTGGGCGGAGGACGTCGTCTCCCTCGACTCCGATGAAGGCGGCCGTATGGTCGCCGTGGTCTTCGAGGGCGGGGGCGAAATCCCCAATGACGCGACGTTCGAGATCTACACCGACGACGGCTCGGTGCTGCCGGTGGAGGTCCCTCCCTTCGTTCAGAAGGCCAATCGCCGACCGGTACCGCGGGCCAGGACGCTGGCTCTGGCCGACTGCGCCACGGTCGTTTTCGATGCCGCCGGTTCGAGCGATGCGGACGGAGATGCGCTTCTCTTTTTCTGGGATTTCGGAGACGGCGGAAAAGGCGAAGGTCAGCGCACGGCGCACGCGTTCGATGCACCCGGCGAGAAATCGATCCAACTGCACGTGCAAGACTCCTCAGGGCAGGTCGGCGATAGCGCCCGGCTGCGCTTCACGGTTCCACTGAACGCCCCACCCACGGCGATGGCCGGCCCGGATCTCGTCGGAGTCCCCGGCGTCCCACTCACTCTCGACGCAAGTGAATCCTCGGATTCCGACGGTCGCGTCCGGCGATGGGTCTGGGACCTCGGCGATGGCGCCGAAATCGCGCAGAGGAAGATCCGGCACGCCTGGCGAACGCCGGGAACCTACCAGATTCGCCTGCGGGTCGAGGACGACGCGGATAGTCCTTGCAACTTCGGGACCGACGAGTTGAGCGTCTGGATCAATGCTCCCCCCGTCCTCGAGTTGGGCGCAGACCTCATCGCTTCGCCGGGCGAACCCATCTCGCTCTCCCCCGAGCGAGCCGCCGATCCCGATGGAGAGATCCTGGCCTACGATTGGGATTTCGGCGACGGAACCACCGGCGACGGTCGCTCTGTTTCGCACGCCTGGGAGGCACCCGGCACCTACACGGTGAAACTCGTGATCACCGACGACGCCGAAACGGGCAATAGTGCGGTAAGCGATACGATGCGCGTAGTGGTCAACGATCGGCCCGTCGCCAACGCCGGGCCAGACCACCGAAGGGCGTCCGGAGAGGAGATCGCTTTCGACGGACGGCAATCGCGGGATCCCGACGGCAAGCTGATCGCCTGGCGATGGGACTTCGGCGATGGATCTTCAGCCGATGGCGAGTTGGCATCGCATGCGTATGCGTCACCCGGCGTCTACGACGTCGTTCTCACCGTTACCGACGACTCGGGATCGGCCACGGCGAGTGCGACCGACACCGCCCGAGTCGTCGTGAACGCCCCACCAGTCGCACGCGCCGGTGGGGACCAGCGCGTCACCTCGAGCGAGGTACAATTCGACGGCACCGCCTCCTCCGACGCCGACGGCGAGATCATTGCCTGGGCCTGGGACTTCGGCGATGGGCAGCGCGCCGATGGGCCCACGCCCGTGCACGTCTATCGACGCGCGGGGGTCTATCGCGTGCGCCTCGAGGTGACCGACGACTCCGCGACGGCCACGAAGACCACCTCCGACACTCTCGAGGTCGTGGTCAACGCCACGCCCATCGCCGACGCCGGGGGGAACCGCACTGCGGCACCAGGGCAGACACTGCGTCTGGACGGATCCGGTTCGCTCGACCCCGACGGCGAGATCGGCTCATGGAATTGGGACTTCGGCGACGGAACGTCACAGAGCGGAGCCGTCGTCGAGCATGCATGGGAGAGACCCGGCACCTATCCCATCCGGCTCACGGTCACCGACACGACCGGCGACACACTCGCGGTCGGGACCGACGAGGCCACGGTCGTGGTCAATCGGGAACCGGTCGCGCAGGCGGGGCCAGACCGCCGCATCGCCCCCGGCGAAGAGGTGCGCTTCGATGCGAGTGGATCCTACGACGTCGATGGAGGTCACCTCACCTATCACTGGAGTCTGGGCGCCGGCGGCGACGAAGCCGAAGGTGTTCGTGCCACACGCCGCTTCGAAGAACCTGGCACCTACACGATCCGTCTCACGGTGAACGACGCATCGGGGACCCTCAACGCCGAGGCATACGACGAGGCCGTGGTCGTGGTGAACCAGGCTCCGCGCGCGCAACCGGGCCAAAATCAGATCACCTGCTCCTCGACCATCGACTTCGACGCATCGGCCTCGGTCGATGCGGACGGCGACCCCCTGCAATATCGCTGGGACTTCGGAGACGGTTCGCCCGAGGCCGCCGGCGTCCGTGTCTCCCATACCTTCGCGCGCGGCGGCACCTACCCGGTCGTCCTCACGGTCGACGACAACAGCGGCCTCGCCAATGCGCGCCATTCCGCGGTGCTGACGGTACAGATCAACGAACCGCCGCTGGCCGAGGCGGGTGAGGACCGCCTGGTTTGCGCCGGGTCCCCTGTCTTGCTGTCCGCCTCCGGATCCACCGATCCCGAGGGCGGCGTCCTCAAGTACGAGTGGGAGTTTGGGCAGGGCGAGACCGGCGAAGGCCTCAATCCGACCACGCAATACCAAAAGGGCGGCACCTATCGTGTTCGATTGAAGGTGACCGACGACTCGACCCTCCCGTGCAATACCGCAGAGGATACCCTCGTCCTCGCAGTCGCCGAATCGCCCGTGGCCCAGGCGGGCGAAGACCAGACCGTTTATGCGAACACGCCGGTGAAGTTCGACGGCTCCGCCTCGCGCGACTTCGCCGACGACGTCGTAGACAGCTTCACCTGGACTTTCGGAGATGGTGCGACGGCGGGAGGCGTCCGGCCCGTGCATGTCTACGAAGAACCCGGGGAGTACCGCGTCATGCTCGACATCTCGGCCGACACCGTCGGAGATTGCGACAATACGGACAGCGACGAGATGATCGTCAACGTACTCGAATCACCGCGCGTCGTGTTGCTCGCCCCCGAGGCCGCAGCAGTCGGATCTCCCATCGATTTCGCCTCGACCGGAACGCACGGATCCGGGCGAGAGGTCGTTTCGATGCAGTGGGACTTTGGGGACGGGACGACGGCGACCGGACCCACGGCCAACCACACCTACGCAAACCAAGGGCGGTACGCGGTCTCGCTCACCGTGACGACCGACGACGACAGCGCCTGCAAAA
>JAPOLW010000099.1 GCA_029976905.1 bacterium
CGGCGGTTTTCAGCCAACCGAGCGTCGGGAGCGTCGGGTTGACCGAGGCTGCCGCATGCGAGCGATTCGAGGCCGTGGACATCTACCGTTCGACGTTCCGGGCGCTCAAGCACACCCTGACCGGCCGCGACGAGCAGACGATGATGAAGCTCGTCGTCGATCGTGCCTCGGATCGTGTGGTCGGAATCCACATGGTCGGCCCCGAGGCGGGCGAGATCATCCAGGGCCTTGCGGTCGCGGTGAAGTGCCGTGCGACCAAGGCGCAATTCGATGCGACCATCGGGATCCACCCCACGGCGGCCGAAGAATTCGTCACCATGCGCGAGCCGGTCGGATCGTAGCCGCTCGCGGGCGGCCCGGTGGGGTTGGCTTCCGGTCGACCGAATGGCTACCCACGAGGCCATGGCGCGAATCAACGAGAACTATCTCAAACTGCAGGCGGGCTACCTTTTTCCCGAGATCGGGCGCCGGGTGGGCGCCTTCCAGAAGAAGAACCCCGACGCAGCGGTGATCAAGCTGGGCATCGGCGACGTGACGCGCCCGCTGGTGCCGGCGGTCCTCGAGGCATTCCATGCGGCCGTCGAAGAGATGGGGACCGACGCCGGCTTCCGCGGTTACGGTCCGGAGCAGGGCTACGGGTTTCTCGTCGATCTGATTCGCGAACACGATTACGCCGCCCGCGGCGTCGAGATCGCTGCGGATGAAATCTTCGTGTCCGACGGCTCGAAGTGCGACAGCGGCAACATCCAGGAGATTTTCGGAATCGGCAACGTCGTGGCCCTCGCTGATCCCGTCTACCCCGTCTACCTCGATACCAACGTCATGGCCGGACGGACGGGGGAGGCAGATGATCAGGGTCGCTACGGCGGGATCGTCTACATGCCGGCGGTGGCCGAGAATGGCTTCAATCCGGAACCACCGTCGGTGCGGGCGGATCTCGTCTACCTCTGCTCGCCCAACAATCCGACCGGTGCGGTCTCGACCCGGGAGCAACTTGCCCGCTGGGTCGACTACGCCCGGCAAAATGACGCAGTCATTCTCTTCGATGCGGCCTACGAGGGCTTCATCGCGGATCCATCCTTGCCGCACTCGATCTACGAGGTCGAGGGGGCGCGCGAGGTCGCGATCGAATTTCGCAGCTTTTCGAAGTCGGCGGGCTTCACCGGAACGCGCTGCGCCTTCACCGTGGTGCCGAAGACCGTCATGGGCAAAACGGCTTCGGGGCAGTCGGTTTCCTTGAACGACTTGTGGAACCGTCGCCAGACCACGAAGTTCAACGGTGTATCCTACCCCGTGCAGCAAGCCGCGGCGGCCGTCTATACGCCGGAGGGCCGACAGCAGACCGGGGAGATCGTCCGCTTCTACATGGAAAATGCCCGGCTCATCCGTGAAGGACTTTCGGCGTCGGGGCTCGAGGTCTACGGCGGCGAGAACGCACCCTACATCTGGTTCCGGACGCCGGGCGGCTTGACCTCGTGGGATTTCTTCGACCGACTCCTCGAGAAGACGCAGGTCGTGGGCACGCCGGGTTCGGGCTTCGGCCCCTCCGGCGAGGGCTATTTCCGACTCAGCGCGTTCAACTCGCGCGAGAACGTCGAGGAAGCGATCGCGCGGGTGACCCGGACCTCCTGGTGACGTCGGACCGGCCTCTTCGTCTCCTGCACGTCGTGCAGGGCTATGCCCCGGCCGTCGGGGGCACCGAGCGCGTCATCCGGCGGCTCTCCGAGGAACTCGTCTCGCGCTACGGGGACGAGGTCACCGTCTTCACCACCGATTGTTACAGCGCCGAGGCGTTCCCGCGCCCGGGGCGACCCTCGCTCCCGACGGGCGAGGAGACGATTGAAGAGGTCGTGGTGCGACGTTTCCACGTCGTGCGCTCTCTGGGCCCGCTGCTGGGACCCGTTCAGGAGGTGGCCTTTCGGCTTGGGCTCCCGTTCAACCAATATCTCCGGCACTGGTACGCCGGGCCGATCATCCCCGGTCTCACGCGCGCCGTGCGCGATCACGCGGCAGACCTGGTTTGCGCGTCGTCCTTCCCCCTGCGGCACATGTACCAGGCCCTGCGTGGAGCGCGTCGTTCGGGTCGTCCGTGTGTCCTGGTGGGCGGCATGCATCCCGAGGATCGCTGGGGCTACGACCGCCCGATGATCCACCGGGCGATCCAGAGGGCCGACCTCTACATCGCGTATACCGGATTCGAGGCGCAACACGTCGCTGCCCGTGGTGCCGATCTGGAGAGGGTGGAGGTGATCGGACTCGGGGTCGACCCCGAGCCCTTCGCCCGGGTCGACCCCGGCGAGGCCCGGCGCAGGCTCGGCCTGGGCGAGCATCCGGTGGTGGGCTTCGTGGGGCAGTTGGGCGTGCACAAGGGCGTCGATACCCTCCTGGAGGCCATGCCTGCGATCTGGGCCCGCCAGCCGACCACGCGGCTCCTGATCGCGGGGGTGCGCACGGAGTTCGCAGCCCAGGTCGAGGCACGGCTTGCCCGCCTGGACGAGGAGACGCGCCGCAAGGTCGTTCTGCGCTACGACTTCGACGAGGAAGAGAAGCCATGGCTCTTCGGAGCACTGGACGTCTTCGTTTCGCCGTCGGGCTACGAATCGTTCGGTATGACCTTCCTCGAAGCCTGGGCCGCCGGCAAGCCCGTCATCGGGTGCCGGACCGGGGCGGTGCCCGACGTCATCCGGGATGGTCGCGATGGACTCTTGATCCCCTTTCGGGACTCGGAGGCGCTTGCTTCGGCGGTTCTCGGACTTCTCGAGGAGCCCGGGATGGCGTGCGAGATGGGACGTCGAGGCTGCGCCCGCGTGCGTGATCGCCACACCTGGCGGACGGTCGCGGCCCGTTTCCGGGAGGGTTATCTCGAAGTACTCGGACGATCGCGCCACGACCAGCGATTTGGCAGATGGTCTTGATGGCACGGCCGCTCCGCGGCGCGCAGTCGCAGCGAACGAAGGAGGAGGGTTGCGCCGCGGCAGGCGGACGCCGCTAACGAAGAAGGAGAGTCCCGCCGCGAATCGTGAGGCCGCGCAACGTGGTCTGCGCGGTGGCGCCCGGCGAACCCAGGACGAGGGTCCTGTCGTTGCGCTCGGTGAACGAGGGATTCCAACCGCCTTCGACACGCACCAGGTCTCCGGCGGGGAGGTCGAAGGTCACCGATTCGTCGAAGAATTCCGACGCCAGGCGGATCGTGTCGCCATCGACGACGGCCGTGGCGGCTACCTGCGCCGCGGCGTGGCAGGGTTCGCGCCCGCCGCAGAGGTCGCCCGACTCGACGTATCGCGTCTGAACCGGGGTCGCGGTGGCCCCGGGGGTCGGGCTTACGGCACCCGTGGGGGTCGGAGCCGGGGTCGGACCCACGGTCGGCGTGGGGGTGGGCAGGGGGGTCGTGGTTGCGACCGGCGTCGGTGTCGGCGTCGGCGTGGGACCCGGAGTCGAGATCGGACCCAGGGTACAATCGGGTTCGCAGCCATCGCCCGGCACCGTATTCCCGTCGTCGCACTCCTCGGTGCACTCGAGGACCCCGTCGCCGCAGACCGCATCGAGACGTTGGCACAGACCTTCGCAACCATCACAATTTTCGATGCCACCGTCGTCGCAGACCTCTCCGAGGGAAGTCTGGACGATCCCGTCACCACAATAGCCGCATTCGGGGAGGGAGGGATCGGCCGTCAGGATCGCGGCGGGGTCGATCGCCCCGGTGAGAGAGGGCGCGACGTTCCGGTAGGTGATGAAATTGCCGACCTGGGTCGCGGATTCGTCGGGCGAGGCAGCCTGTAGCGTGCCCGAGACCGTGGCGAGCCCCCGCGCCTGGATCACGTTGCTGCCGAGGCCGCGAACCAGAAGCGTCGAGCGGGCGTCGAGTTCGCCTGCGGGCGCCGCCACGTCGATCGTACACGAGCGCAATTCGATCCGGCCTCCGATGCTGAGCGGATTTCCGACGCCCCGGACCGTCGTCTTGCCGAGAACGTCGATGAAGTGCCCGGAGGAGACAAAGATGTCCGAGGCGAAGCCCGGTGCGTTGCCATCGATGCGTTGCAGCGTCGACCCGCGCCCCGCCAGGATTTCGATCACGCCGGCACCACCGTCCGGGCCGGAGGTCGAGGTCGAAATCTGACTCGTGGCGCCCTGCACGAAATCGAGCCGGGCGTCGAAGAGAAGGTCGCCACCGAAGCAGTCGAACCCACCCCGGACTTCGATGTCTCCATCCACGAAGAGATGTCGACCGGCGTAGAGGCTCACCGACATGCCATCGCCACAATCGATGCCGCCCGCCCCTCCCGTCCCGACGAGCAGAGCGGTTTCCGCCAGGAGGATGTCCTCTCCCGCGTTGATCTCGAGATCACCACCGTCGCCGTCGGGGTCGCCGCCGTTGGCGAGGATCGTCGCGTTCACGTGGGCGCTCGCGCCGGCGAGGAGGGTGACGGTGCCGGCTCCGTAGCTGCCCCCCGAGGCGATCAGGCGGGCATCTACCGTGATCCCGTGCCCGGCGAGCACGTCCAGGCTCCCGCCGACGGCGAACTCGCCACTCGCCTCTGCGTTGACCTCCTGGCGAAGCACCACCGACCCGGATGTCTCGACGCGGATTTCGCCGCCGGTGGACTCGAAGCCCTGCGCGCTCGCCAGAAGATTGCCGTCGAGAACGGCATCGCCCGGAGCGAGAATCGTGATGTTGCCTGCCCAATCACAGTCCGCCCGGACATCGATCCGCGCGTCGGTCTGCAGCGTCACGTCTCCGGCCAGAGCTTCGACCGTGATCTCGGCGCGGTCTCCATCGACGTTGTCCCGGCTGCCGTTGGGATCGCCCAGGAGGCGCGCGCCCGGGTACAGGGTAATGTCGTTGGCGATCAGTCGGAGGGATCGCGGTATCGTAGCGCAGAGGCCACGCTCGCCGGGATCCCCCTCCGACGGCGGGATCGCGCCCACGCAGGTGCCGGTCCCGCAATCGGCATCGACGTCGCAGGGGCCGCACAAGGTCCCATTCGCGCCGACCCGGACGACGACATTCTCGGCGATGACGAGGGAGCGGCCGCCAAAGTCCAGAACCGTGTCCGGGTCGATGGTCACGTCGGTCGAGATCACGCACGGATCCCCGGTGCACAGGTCGTCGGGGACTGTGCTCTGGGCATTGGCCGGCGCCAGCAGCAGCGCCACGAGGAGACCCGGGAGGATCGAGATACGGGAGTTCAAGGGATTCCAGGGGCATCGCGGATGCCCCGAAGTGATGACAGCGCACGTGGACAGGTTGGTCCAGTCGCGAAATTTGTCAGTGGTTTGCGGGGGGGCCGGCGGCCCTATTGGATGACGAGGCTCCCCTTCTGGATCGTCAACTGCGGCAGCCGGGTCCGACCTGGCCTCGGCGTGGAGCTGATCACGATCGCTGCCGTCGGGCGTTCGGCAAAGTCTGCGCTATAGCCGCCTTCGAAGGTGGCGGATTGCGAGGCCGGGAACGCGAAAGCGACCGCCTCGTCGTAGTCGCCGATCGCAAGGTAGAGGGTGGTGTCGCCCACCGTCTGGGCGAGAGCCCCCGGCACCGTCGCGTAGCAGGGCTCGAATTCGCCGCAGCTCCCTTCCTTCTCGACGAAGAGCAGAGGCTCGGACGTCGCGCACGGAGTCGCCTCCACGAAGACGTCCCGGCTGCCGTTGGTGTCCTCGGGGACGAGGTTCGTCGCAGCACTTACGAAACTGGTCGCGCCACCGTAGGCCGCAAGGCTCGGCCGGACCGGCGTGCCGCCCCGGTCGCCGCTATCGCCGTTGGACTCTTCGCCCGACAGGCCGACGCTCAGTCGAAGCATCTCGGTCCCGGCGGATTCGTCGAAGGTGCCGTTGTCATCGGTGTCCCGATCGACGAAGAAGATGTCTCGGCGGTTATTCGTGTCGTCGGCGACCAATGTGGTCGCTGCGCTCTGAAAGACGACGCATCGCCCGTCGGGCGAGATCGACGGGACGTTGCTATCGCCATCTCCCTCCGCCCCTCCCGGTCCGAGGCTGAGGCGTCGGGTTTCCCCGAGGTCCATGTCGCGTACGAAGATGTCGCGGCGACTGCCGTTGCTGATTTCAGGGACGAGGTTGTTGGCGGTGCTGCTGAAGACCACGTGTCGGCCGTCATCGGAGACGTTGGGATCGCGACTGGGCTGGTTGGATTCGGTTCCGTCCGAAGCCACGCTCGCCCGGGTGGTCGTGATCCCCCCCGCCTCGTCGAAAACACCGTTCCCGTCGCTGTCGCGATCGACGTGGAAAACGTCGATTCTGAGATTCGTGTCGTCTGCGACGAGGTTGGGGGAACTCGACTCGAAGACCAGGTATTGTCCCGAGGCGGAAATCTGCGGATTCTCGCTCTTGCCGGTTCCGACGGTCCCGGCGGAGTCGATGCTCATGATCCGGCTCGTGCCGCTCTGGCGGTCGAAGATCCGGATGTCCTGGTCCGTCGACGCGGCCTCCGCCTCGAAGGCCACCCAAAGCGCGCCTTCTGCTAGCGCGGGCTTGCGTGAGACGCGGTTTCGCTCTGCCCCGAATTCGTCGACACTGGCACGGGTCGTCGAGATCGCATCTGGCTCGTCGAAGATTCCGTCCGTGTCCGTGTCCCGGTCGTGCAGGAAGACGTCCCGGGTGCCGTTGTTGTCGTCCGGGACGAGGTTGTTGGCGCGACTGTCCCAGGCGACGAAGCGGCCGTCGGGGGAGATGGTCGGGTTCGCACAGTCGTCATTGGCGGCCACGCCCTCGCTCGAGACGCTGACCCGCACCGTCTTTCCCAGGAAGCGATCGTGCACAAAGATGTCGTCCCGCGCATTGTCGTCACCCGAGACGAGGTTGTTCGCCTTGCTCTCGAAGACGACGAAGCGCCCGTTGGAGGAGATGGCATTCTCGTCACTCCGGTCGTTCGCCTGGACTCCGGCCGAGTCGACGCTGACGAGTTCCGCGGCAGTGGCCCAGGTCGGTTCGCGAACGACACCGCAGAGCGCCAGGCAAGCCAGATACGCCACCCACGCACGGGAAGGGAGGTCGGAGAACCATGCGACGCAACCTTTGCGCACGCGTAACCTATTGAGCCGTCGGAAGAGCACAGGCGCCTCGACATGAAAATACCGGGCCTGGCGGAACGACACAAACGGGATTCGGATCCGGGCTCTTAGCGGAGTTTCTGGGACGCGAGCCGCGCCCAGGCCCGCTCGAGTTCGACCGCCACCGACGGGGAGCCGGCGAACTGGGCCTCGTTCCCCTCTGCGAAGAGTTCGAGAGGTGCCTGCTCGAGGATTTCTTCGGCGTCGCGGCCGAGCAACTCGATCCACTCGAGAGGCAGCACCCGGGCGAGCGCGAGCAGGCGATCGCGCAGCGCCTGTACCTCCGCCTCCAATGCCATGGCCCGCCGACGCCACTGATGCGCGTCCGAAGACGGCCCGGTCGCGGCTGGGGATTGCATCGGCGAACGCTCCATCAGTGCCGCCCCAGTCGCTTTCTCAAGGCCTGCGTCCATCGCCAGCTGCGCGATGTGAAGACGACGTGCAAGAGGTGGTTGCGCTCGTCGAGTTCGGCCCGCAGACGCTGACCATCCTCTTCCAGTTCCCGGATCCGCTGCCGGAGTCGGTCGCACTCCCGGCGCAGCCGAACGGCGCCCGTCTGCTCGAGTTCGACGTCGAAGCGAAGGCGCTCGGATTCGGCGGTCTTCTCGGCGAGTCTGTCGGCGAGGGAGCCCTCGCGAGCGGATTCGGCCGTCTCCCGCGCCGCTCGGTCCTTCGGCTCTATCTCTCTTCGGACCACGCTCACGGCCGCTAGGATGCTGGACAACAAGGGCGTGCGCAACCAGCGGTCGGGCAGGCAGCCGCGTGGCTGGACCTCCCCCAGGACGCGTGGTAGTGGAGCGTCGCGGAAACTGTGGTGATTCCTCCCGGCCGCTGATTGCAGATCGTTCCCATGGATCGTCGACCCGTCACCGTCCTCATCCTGTGCTGGAACCGGTGGGACCTCACGAAGCGCTGCCTCGAGTCGTTGCGGCGTCATACCGATCTCTCCCGGGTGGAGGTCCTCGTCGTCGACAACGGTTCGTCGGACGAGACCCCGCGTCGGTTGGCCGAATACGATTGGGTCCGCACGGTACGCAATGAGGCAAACCTGGGATTCGTTCGTGGCAACAATGCCGGCCTCCGGACGATCGAAGCGGGGAACGACGTCCTCCTGCTCAACAACGACGTCGAGATCCGGCAGTCGAATTGGATCGAGGAACTCCAACGTACCGCCTACTCCGCGCCAGACGTGGGTGTCGTCGGTTGTCGCTTGATTCTTCCCGACGGACGACTGCTGCATGCCGGCACTCGCATCGAGCCCGATACCCTGTGGGGCCAGCAGATCGGCTCGGGAGAGGTCGACGGAAACCAATTCTCTGCCGACCGGGAGGTGCAAGGAGTGGTCTTCGCGTGTGCCTATATCCGGCGCGAGACCCTCGATGCCATCGGAGGACTCTCGGAGGCCTACGAGTCCTACTTCGAGGATACCGACTATTGTCTCCGCGCCGCCGATCATGGACTACGCACCTTGTGCTGCGGTGCGGTGACCCTCGTGCACGCGGAGCACGGCTCGACCGAAGGCAAGGAGGCGATTTTCGAAGCTCTCTTCGAGCGCAGCCGCCGGGAGTTTCGTCGGCAATGGAGCGAGAAGCTCGAAGCGCGGTATCGATACGGGGTGGCGTGGACGTCCGACCTGGGCGGCCACGGCGGGCATGCGGTGGCGTCCCGGCAGCTCCTGCCGAAGCTCGACGAGCGGGGCATTCGCCTGAGCCATGCCCGGCTTCCCCCCGGGGCCGAGCCCGGGAATACGGGAGACCACTTCCTGAACGTCATTTGCAACCGCAAGGCGTCCAAGGACACCTTGATTTCGGTCATCTGTTCCCCGGCCGAACGCTTTCCCGCCGCCGAGGGGAGGTATCGGATCGGTTATACGATGACCAACGTCGATGGAGTTCCTCCTGCGTGGGTTTCGTGTGCCAACGAGATGGACGAGATCTGGACACCGTGGCAGGCCAACGTCGACGTCTTGCGTCGCGCGGGCGTCGAGTCCCTCATCGTGCGGATGCCGATCGGTGTGGACACCGACCGATTCCACCCGAAGGCTCATGGCCATGGGAGCCCGGACGGGGACTTCGTCTTCCTCGCGGCGGGCTCGGCGGTCGAGCTCGATGCGACCTGTGATCTGCTCGTCGCCTTCAATCGTGCCTTTCGAAGCGAGGATCCGGTCGCCCTGGTCTGTGTCTTCTCGCGACGGGACATGGCCGCACGGGCGCGCTCTGTGATCGAGTCCCTGGGACTGCGAGCGCGTGGAGGCCGGATTGCGCTTCTGGACGACCGTGGGTTCTCCGACGCGGAGCGACCGTGCCTCTTCCGGTCGGCGGATTGCTTCGTCTCGATCGCAGAGGGGGAGGATCCGGGTCGTGCGCTTCTCGAAGCGATGGCATGCGGACTCCCCGTGGTCGCGATGGATTGGGGGGCTTCGGCCGACATTCTGTCTCCGCAGACCGGCTATCGGCTGGAGAGTCTGGGCACGACCCGGGTGCGCTCACCGCTGCCGCACCAGCACGGATTTTCACGGGCGATGCCCGACGCAGATCATCTGGCCCGACTCCTGGGGGAGATCGCTTCCGATCCCGGGTCTTGCCGCGATCGGGGCCGGCGCGCTGCCGAGGTCGTCGAAGAGCGTTGGAGCCTTCGCGCGGCCGTCCAGCGGGTCGAGAGCCGACTCGACAACATCCAGTCCGAACTCGGAAGCGCTCGACGCACCTCGGCTGCGCGGGGGACGGCAGCGGAAGCCGATTCCATCGAGGTTCCTACCGTTGCCATCGACATGAGTCGTGCGCTCGGTGCGCAGATCAGCGGGATCGGACGCTATGCGGCCAACCTCGCGCTCGGGTTGTCCCGGCACGCCACCCGGGACCAGCGTTTTCTCTTGTTGCCGGGATTCGCATGCTACGTCCACCCGGCCTATGGGTCCACGTTCTATCTCGACGCACCGCCGGGTTCGCATATGGCCGCCTACCGGGGCCCGATCCCGACCTATTCCCGGAAGCACGAGGAGCCGGGCGGAGTCTCCTTGGTGCACGCGACGGCAAACGTCATGCCGGAGGTCGCGTCCAGCCCCGTCGTCATGACCGTGTACGATCTCTCCTTCGAGACGCACCCGGAGTACCACACTTCCGAGAACATCGATCTCTGCAGCAAGAACCTGGAGCAGGCCATCCATCAGTATCGGGAGGCCATCGCGGCCTACCTGGAGCTGGGCCTGCTCAACGAGGAA
>JAPOLW010000009.1 GCA_029976905.1 bacterium
CCAACCACCCCCGTGGAAATAGACCAGGGCCGGGTGCGGTCCCGCACCCGAGGGCCAGTAGATGCGGATCGCGACCTCTCCGGCGGGGCCCGGGAAGGAGCGATCCTCGACCCGCGCGACCGGCTCCGGATCCCCCTCGCTCTGGAACGCGCCCGCCATTGCCTCGCGCGCGGCTTCGACACCGAGCTCGTGCAGTTGGGGCGACCCCTCGGGGCTCATGACGGCCAGGATCTGCTTCACGTCTTCGTCGAGTGGCATGGGCGGCAGAAAAGCAGAATGCCGCCGCGAGCGGAAGTGCGTCCGCGCCGGAACTCGACCCGCGCCTGGCTTCGTGGGATGAGACCGGGACGGGGGGAATCATGAGGTCGATGTACGTCTGGCTGGTTGCACTCTTCTTCGCATCGTTCGTGCGCGTCGCGGGGGCACAGATCGTCTCCGGCGCCGAGGCGGTCGAGGCCATCGAGACCGCTGCGGAAACCGGCGGCGCCGAGGACGAGGCGGACGCCGCCGCGGCCCAGGCGGCCGTTCCCGCCGACCGGGACGTCGCGGGTCTCGACGCGGCCACCCGCGGGCGCATCGAGGAGATCGTCGTGCAGGCCCGTCGGCGGGAGGAGTTGCTCGAGGATACGCCGGTTTCGGTGACCGCGCTCGGTGAGGCCGCGATCCGGGAGTCGACCATCACCCGGATCAATCAGATCACCCAGCTCGTCCCCAATCTCCAATTCGATACGGCCGCGGGTACCTCGACCACCGCACGCGTCTTCATCCGCGGTGTCGGTATCAACGACACCATCATGACCAACCAGCCCGGCGTCGGCATCTACGTGGACGGTGTCTACATGGCACGCTCCGCGGGCAGTGTGCTCGACGTCGTGGACTTCGCCCAGGTCGAGGTCCTGCGCGGTCCACAGGGAACCCTCTTCGGCAAGAACACCGCTGGCGGCGCCATCAACATCACCACCGTAAAGCCGTCCCCCGAGCTCGAGGGCTGGGCGCTGGTACGACCGGGGAATATCGGACGCATCGACACCCGGGCGGTGCTGAACATCCCTCTCTACGAGGACAAGCTCCTTTCGCGCTTTGCGTTCGCCTCGCTCAAGAATCGCGGCTACACCTACAACGCCTATCGGGACGAGTATTGGTCGAACCAGAACTCGGTCAACTTCCAGGGGGCCCTGCGCTGGCTGCCGTTCGAAGATCTGACCGTGGACGTGGCCGGCAATTATTCGAAGAACCATGCGCGCCCGCGCGGCGCGAATTGCTTCTTCGTCCGCGAGGTACCCACCCAGACCCTGTCGCCCGGCTTTCGCGACAATTGCCGGGCCGCGCAGGCCGCCGCGCCGGATACCTTCTACAAGGACGTCCACGGCATCCAGGACCTCGAGAGCTACGGCGTCTGGGGGACGGTCCAGTGGAACCTCGGCGATCTGGGGCCGGTCGACGAATTGACGCTCAAGTCGATCACCGCGTGGCGCCGCCAGACCGATGCGACGCGCCGTGATTTCGACGCCACGCAAAACGGCATCCTCGCGATCAACATCGCCGGCGGTCCGCGCGTTCTCGACGGCGCCCCCTTCGAGTCCGAGCAGATCAGCCAGGAACTCCAGGTGAACGGCTTCGCCTTCGACGAGCGGGTCTCCTGGGTGAGCGGTTTCTACTATCTTTCCGACGAGGCCAACGAGAATAGCGGTACGGAAGTCTTCTACGACCTCCCCGGCTTCCTCCCGGGCAGCTCCAGCGTCGCCAATCGGGCCGTCGACAACTACACCCTCGGCGTCTTCGGGCAGGCGACCTGGGACATTCTGGAGTGGATGGCCCTTACCGGGGGCGTCCGTTGGACGAAGGACAGCCAGGGCTATCGCATCTTCAACTACGAGGTGAATTCCCTCGACGAGCCCAAGGGTGCGCCCGTGCAGCCCGATCAGGTCACGCAGGATACCGACGATCGCGAGGACTTCTCGGCCTGGACCCCGATGGCGAGCCTCGCGCTCACGCTCCCCGAGTCCTACCGGCCCGAGGTCCTCGACCACCTGCTCGGCTACTTCACCTACTCGACCGGCTTCAAGGGCGGCGGCTTCAATGCGAGGACGGGAAGCGGGTTCCCGCCCGACACGCCGCCCCCGACGTTCGAGCCGGAGAACGTCACGTCGTACGAGATCGGCGTGAAGTCGGTCTGGTTCGACCGGCGGCTGATCGCCAATGCATCGATCTTCCTGGCCGACTACGAGGACATGCAGGTGCTGACGCTGCTTCCGGTACCCTGTGCGACGGACGAGGACCCCACCTGTCTGCAGATCCTTCCCATCAACGCGAACGCGGCCAGCTCGACGGTGAAGGGAGCGGAGATCGAGTTCAACGGGGTGCCGCTCGACGGCCTACAGCTCACCTGGAACGTGGGACTCCTGCACTCGCGCTTCAACGAGTTTCTGTCGACCAGCCAGATCGACGACTCGCCGCTCGAACGTGCTGGGGAGAGCTTCAACAACGTGCCGGAGTTCACCACGTTCCTCGCAGCGCAGTACTCGTTTCCGCTCGAGCGCCAGGTGCGCTGGCTTTCGGGTTGGCTGACGCCGCGCCTGGAGTGGTACTACCGCAGCGCCGTCCATTTGAATGGCCCCGAACTCGCCTCCTCCCAGCAGCCCGGGGTCGGCCTGCTCAATGCCCGGCTCTCCTACGACTTCATCGACGACCGCGCCCAGGTGGCCCTGTGGGGCCGCAACCTGACCGACGAGCGCTACAAGACCGACTCGATTCCGATCGCGCCCCTGGGCTTTGACACCGTCTACTACGCGGTCGGCCGCACCTGGGGCGCCGAGCTTTCGTACCGCTTCTGACGCGGGGGTACGGCGGTGGCGTCGAGACGCAGGCTCCTCGTCCTCCTGCTCGTCCTGAGCGTCGCCGGCGTCGCGTGGTGGTTGCGGCCGGAGCCCGTGCGGATCCTGATCGCCCGGCGCATCCTCACCCTCGAGCCGGAGCAGCCCGACGCCGAGGCGGTCGCCGTACACGGCGGGCGCATCCTCGCCGTCGGTTCGCTCGCGGACGTGCGCGCGGCCCTGCGGGGACGCACCTGGGAGCTCGACCGACGCTTCGAGGACGACGTGCTCGTGCCGGGTTTCATCGATCCGCACGTCCACCCCACCCTGGCCGCGACGATCCTCTCGCTCGACATCCTCTCGGCGGTGCCGTGGCAGACCCCGGACGGGCGTACCGAGCCGGTGCGCGGCCGCGAGGCCTTCCTGGCGAGGTTGCGCTCCCTCGACCTCGAGCGGGCGCCGGGCGAGTGGCTGCTCACCTGGGGTTACCACGAACCCTACCACGGCGAGATCACGCGGTCGGATCTCGACGCAATCTCGACGACGCGGCCCATCCTCGTGTGGCAGCGCTCGGTGCACGAGATGTTCTTCAATACCCGGGCGCTCGAGGAGCTGGGGCTCCGCGAGGAGGACTTCGCGGCCCACCCACAGGCCGATTGGGAAGAGGGGCACCTCTGGGAGCAGGGCATGCTGGAGTTGGGACGCCCGATGACTGCTCTTCTGGCGAGTCCCCGGCGCTATCTCGAGGGGTTGGGGAAGATGACCGACGTCCTGCATCGCGGTGGTCTCACCACCGTCGGCGAGCAGGGGTTCCCGCAGGTCAATGCCCTCGCCGAACGCCTCTCCCTGCAGTTCGAGATGTGGCGCTCGGACGCACCCTACCGCTTCGTGCTCGTTCCCAACGCGATGTTCCTCGCCCGGGAGGAGGGCGGTGCCGGGCCCGCCGTGCAGGCGGCCACCGATCTTCTCGGCTGGTCGACCGACGGGATCCGCACCGTCCGGCACGCCAAATACTACGCCGATGGCGCGATCTTCAGCCAACTGATGCAGATGTCGGAGCCCTATCTCGACGGTCATCACGGCGAGTGGATGGTCGAGCCCGAGGAGCAGGCCCGGCTCCTCGAGGCGTTCTGGCGCGACGGGTGGGGGATGCACGTGCATGTGAACGGCGATGCCGGCCTCGACCTCGTGCTCGACCAGATCTCCGCGCAGCAGCGCGCCGACCCCGCTCCCGACCGCCGCGTGGTCCTCGAGCATTACGGCTATGCGCGCGAGGACCAGCATGCGCGGGTGCGCGAACTCGGCCTCGCGGTTTCGAACAACGCCTACTACCTGCACGAGCTCGCGCCGATCTATGCGCGCGACGGTCTCGGGCCGGACCGCGCGGCCGACATCTCGCCGCTCGGCGGGCTCGCCCGCGCCGGGGTGCCGATCTCCTTCCACTCGGACTTTCCCATGGCGCCCGCCGAGCCGCTCATGTCGATGTGGGTCGCGGTGAACCGCATCGCCAGCGACGGTCGGGTCTGGGGCGCGGATCAGCGGATTCCGCTCGACCTGGCGCTGCGCGCCGTGACCATCGAGGCGGCACGCAGCCTGGGTCTCGAGGACGAGATCGGTTCGATCGCGGTCGGCAAGAGGGCCGACTTCACGGTGCTCGATGGCGATCCGCGCGAGGTGCCGACGGCGCGCCTGCGCGAGATCGAGGTGCGCGGCACCATCCTCGATGGCCGGTGGCATCCCATCGAGCCGCGCCCCTGAGTCGCCCGACCCGGCGGGCCTCCGGGCCATCGGTCGCGAAGGCGATCCTAAGCCTGCTCCGCTAGCCGCAGTCGTAGGCGACCTGAACGCCGGTGTGATCCGAAGCCCAGCAGATGGGGGCCGGCAGTGGGCCGCAGGTAGGCGCGAAGGGGTTCGGGACGTCGGCCCAGAGGCGCGTGCCCGGCCCAGGACCCGCACCGCGGAGCAGGACGGGACGACACGAGGCGCCGCGGCGGGCGGGGACGAGGAAGACGTAGTCGATGCGGCTGCGCAGCCGGGGGTTCGGCGACTCCATGTCCGCCAGGGTCTCGTCCTCGCGACCCGACGTACAGCCGACGGAGGTCACGGGGTCGCATTCGGGGTTCCCGGCCGCGAGGTAGGTGTCGATCCAGCCCTGGCCGGTGAGCGTGCGGTACACGAACGAATCCGGGCGGGCGTTCAGGTCCCCCGCGACCAGTGCGGCGTTGGGCACGTCGTGGGTCGCCTCGACGTAGAGGGTCATCTGTACGGCCTGACAGTCGCGGACGGTTTCGGCGCCCGCGGCGACGCATTCGGATGGGCAGTCGTCGCCGCAGGGGCTCGGGCCGCCATCGGCACCGGAGGCGAGGTGGGTGGAATAGACGTCGAGGGGCCCGGTGGGGTGGGCGATGCGCGTCCACAGGACCTTGCGGAAGCCGAGGAAGAGGGTCTGCTGCCCGACGTGCTCGATTGGATGGCGCGACAGGACGAATTCGTCGTCGATGCCGGTGCGGGGTTCGCCGAGGGCAACAGAGTAGGGGAAGTCACAGACGGTGCCGGCGCGTGCCTCCAGCTGCGTTGCACTCGGCGGCCAGATCTCCTGGAGGGTGACGACGTCGGGACAGCCGCTGGCTTCGATGAAGTCCATGACCAGGTCGACGCGATCCGCGAGACGGCAATTGCCGGTGTCGGGGGCGCAGAAGAGACCGTGTAGGAGGTTCAGATTGGCCAGCGTGGCGTCCGGGGTCGGTGCGCTGGTTTCCGGGTCACCGCAACCGCCCAGGATCGCCAGGCAGGCGGCGATCGACACCCATCGGTGGAGTCTCATCGGCGTCGTACATCCGTCTTTGGATCCCTGCTGTCAATTGGCGTCGGCGGGCTTCTCCATCTGCTCGAAGAGTCGCACGCTATCGAGCAGTTCCCAGACCTCGACGAGGCGGCCGTCCCGCAGTCGTGCGAAGAAGCCGTAGCGATTCTCGTAGGGTTGCCCGTGTCGGGTGGTCGCTCGAAGGGTCGCCAGGCACGAGGCGAAGCCGTCTTCGACGGCGAAGGAAATCGGCTCCAGGCGGATGCTGCCCGGTTCGTAGAAGGCCTTGGGCGCCTCTTCGAGGAAGCGCAGGACGGCGTCGCGTCCGTGCAGCGGGCTTTGTTTGGCGAAGGGGGGCAGATGCCAGACGACGGCGTCGTCGAGGACCGGCGCGACGCGCTCGAGCCTGCCGCCGGTCATGTCGAAGAGAAAATTCTCGAAGACGTCGCGATCGGTCTGATTCATCGCTTTCCCTCTTCCGGGTGAAGGCGGCGTCCTGCCGCCCCTCTCGTCTGGAACGCTACCGCGACGGCCGGCGCCGGACCAGCCCGCAGCGGCCTGTCGCGCATCCCCCCACCGGGGAGTGCGGCTGGCGTCGTCGAGCGGACAGCGGACCAGCCCGCAGCGGGCTGTCGCGCATCTCCCCCACCGGGGGCTTGCCGCGATTCCGCGCACGCAAAGGCCCGCGGGATTGATTCCGCCCTCCCATCATGCGCGAATCCCTTGTCGTGAGACTTCTGGTCGCGGTCCTGATCTGTGCGGTGGGGGCGTCGGCCGCCGGAGCGGGCGTCGACGGTGCCTTGCCCCCCTACCAGGCTCTCGCCGAGAGGATCGTCGGAGAGGGCCAGGGCGTCTATGCGGTCGCCGGGGATGGGACGGTGCTTGCTGCGGTCGCGGCCGACCGGGCGGTGCACCCCGCTTCGGTGAGCAAGGTTCCGTCGACCCTGGCGCTCTTGCGCACGCTCGGACCCGATTACCGCTTCGCGACGCGACTGCGGGGCCCCCGGCCGCACGAGGGAGTGGTCCCGGGGGATCTCCTGGTGGAAGCATCCGGGGATCCCTTCTTGCTCCCCCAAAGTGTCGGATCCATGCTGGGAGCGCTCGGGGACTCCGGGATCGCGGGCGTCGCAGGACGCGTCCGTGTCGAAGGGCCGCTCTTCTACGATTGGAAGCCCGACCCGGCGGGCAAACGCCTCCAGGGGGCCTTGTCCGGGCAGATTTCCCAGGCCGCGTGGCAAGAGGTGCGGGAGCGGCGGGCTCGCCGCGGTGACGATGCCGCACTGGAGACCGGTCTTGTCTTCGATCGCCGGAAGACATCGATCGAGGCACCTCCGCAGACGCTTCTCGTACATCTTTCGCCGCCCTTGCCCCGGATCCTGAAGGAGTTGAACGCCTACTCGAACAACATCTTCCACCCGCTCTCCGATCGCATCGGTGGGCCGGCGGCGGTGCAACGGATCGCGCGGGAGAGCGCCGCGGGCATTCCCGCCGAGGAGATCGTGATCACCAATGCGGCGGGCGCCGGGCAGACCAATCGACTCAGTCCCCGCGCCGCGGTCGCCCTCTACGGCGCACTCGGGCGAGAGCTGGAGCGCCACGGACTGGCGTACTCCGACGTGCTTCCCGTCGCCGGGCGCGATCGTGGGACCCTCGAGCGGAGGCTCGACGCGCCCGCCATTCGCGGCGCGGTCGTCGGCAAGACCGGAACCTACGGCTCGCTCGGTGCGTGTGCCCTTGCCGGTGTGGCACGAACCCGTCGTTGGGGCGACGTGACCTTTGCCATCCTGAACCGGGACGTGCCCGTCCTCGAGGCCCGTCGCCGACAAGACGCGTTCCTGGCCGCTCTCCTCGCGGACGCCGGGGCGCGGCCCTTTGCCTACGAACCGCTTCCCTCACCCATCCTGGCCGAGGAAAGGGTCATGACGCACGCCGGGAAGGAATGAACATGCGGATCGTCGTACTCGACGGCCATACGATGAATCCGGGGGACAATCCCTGGGATGAACTGGCCGCACTGGGTGACCTGGAGGTCTACGAACGGTCCGCCCCGGACGAGATCATCGAGCGCGCTCGCGGGGCCTGCATCGTGGTGACCAACAAGGCTCCGCTCGACGCCCATGTTCTCGAGGCTCTGCCGGATCTCCGCTTCATCGCGGTCACTGCGACGGGCTTCAACGTGGTCGACGTGGACGCGGCCGCGGCGCGGGGCATCCCGGTCTCCAATGTGCCCGTCTACGGCACCGAGTCGGTGGCGCAATTCACCCTGGCCCTTCTCCTGGAGCTCGTCTCCCGGGTCGGCGAGCACGACCGCGCGGTGCACGAAGGTGCCTGGGCCGCAGCGCCGGACTTCTGCTTCTGGCGCGCGCCACTGGTCGAACTCGCCGGACGGACCTTCGGGATCGTGGGCCTGGGGGCCATCGGTCGGCGGGTTGGCGCACTCGCGCACGCGCTGGGGATGACGGTGCTCGCGACGGGGCGGCCCGGCAGTGCGCCGGGGCAACCCGACGGGCTGCCGGTCGGTTGGTGCACGACCGACGAACTCTTCGTGCGGTCCGACGTCGTGAGCCTGCATTGCCCTCTCACCCCTGAAAACGCCGGGCTGGTCGATCGCGAGCGGCTTGCGCGGATGAAGCCGGGCGCGCTTCTCCTCAACACCGCGCGCGGGGCCCTCGTGGACGAGGCCGCTTTGGCCGACGCCCTTGCGCATGGCGTGATCGCGGGTGCCGCCGTCGACGTCGCCTCGACGGAACCCATCTCCGCGGACAATCCCCTGCTTCGCGCGCCGAATTGCATCATCACCCCACATATCGCCTGGGCGACCCTGGCGGCGCGGCGACGATTGATGCAGACGACGGTGGAGAACGTCCGGGCCTTCCTGGCCGGCGCGCCCATCCACGTCGTTCGCTGACACGCCCCCGGCCGCTCCCGTTTGGCTCGTGCGCGGCTGCTCCCCGAAGGTTCGGCCCCGCCTCTCGACGTCGATGGCTCCGATTCCTACTCTCGTTTCATGCAGTTCGCCTACACGAAGGAGCAGGAAGATCTCCGCCGTGAACTCCGTGCCTACTTCCGCGACCTCATGACCGAGGATGTGCAGGCGGAGGTCGCGGCCGGGAACACCGGCGGGCCTCATTGTCTCGAGGCGGTGCGGCAGATGGGCCGGGATGGCTGGCTCGGAATCGGTTGGCCCCGGGAATACGGAGGCCAGGGGCGCGGGATCGTCGATCAATATATTTTCTACGACGAATCGTGGCGCGCCCTCGCTCCGGTGCCGGCTCTCACGATCAATACGGTTGCCCAGACCCTGATGGCGCATGCGAGCCAGGAGCAGAAGGACTTCTTCCTGCCGCGGATTCTGCGCGGTGAGCTCCATTTCTCGATCGGCTACACCGAGCCCCAGGCCGGGACGGACCTGGCGTCCCTGCGCACGAGGGCGGTACGGGATGGCGACGAATGGGTCATCAACGGCCAGAAGATCTACACGAGCCTCGCCGGTTATGCGGACTACATCTGGCTGGCCGCCCGGACGGACCCCGATGCTTCCAAGCACAAGGGGATCTCGATCTTCACGGTGCCAACGACGTCCGACGGCTTCACCTGGACCGAGATCGGGACGATCGTGAAGTCGGGTACGACGTCGACCTACTACGAGGACGTGCGGGTTCCCTCCACGTCGCTCATCGGTGAGGAGAACGGCGGGTGGAAGCTCATCACCGATCAGTTGAACTACGAACGGGTGGCCATCTGTCCCCCGGGAATGATCGCTCAGGTCTTCGACGACACCGTCTCCTGGGCGCGAGAGACGCTGCGCCCCGACGGAAGCCGGGTGATCGATCAGCCGTGGGTCCGGTCCAATCTGGCTCGCGTGCGTGCCAAGCTGGAATATCTGAAGCTCGTGAACTGGAAGGTCGTATCGTCGGCGCAACTCGACCCGGCGGACTCGAGCGTCACGAAGGTCTACGGCTCCGAGCTCTTCTGCGAGGCCTACCAGGCGCTGCTCGAAGTCTTCGGACCCGCGGGCTATCTGCGCCGCGGCTCTCGCGGTGCGATGCTGCGCGGTCGCGTCGAGCGTGCCTATCAGGGAACGCTCTTCCTGACGTTCGGTGGCGGGACGAACGAGGTCCAGCGGGATCTGATCTGTCTCTTTGGCCTCGGGATGCCCCGCGTTCCGCGCCTGTGAGGGGACGGCGATGGAATTGACTCTGGACGAAAACCAGACCGCCATCGTCGGTCTGGCACGCAAGATCCTCGAGGAAAAACTACCCCCCGAACGCCTTCGTGCGATCGAGGGCAGCCAGGAGTGGTTTGCCCGCGACGTCTGGGCCGGTCTCGCGGACGCGGGTCTGATCGGTGTCGCGCTGCCCGAGGCCTTTGGAGGGGGAGGATTCGGGGTCCTCGAAGCCTGCCTGGTTCTCGAGGAGGTGGGACGTGCGGTCGCGCCCGTGCCCTACCAGAGTACCGTGATGTTGGCAGCGCTTCCCCTGGCGCATTTCGGATCGGAGGAGCAGAGGCAGCGGGATCTCTCCGATGTCGTCGCGGGACGAGCCGTCTTGAGCGCGGCCCTGACCGAGCCGGGGGAGCCCGGCGTATCGACGTCGTCTGCGACGATCGCGAGGCGCGTTGGAGACGGATATCGTCTCGACGGCGAAAAGTGGTTCGTGCCCTTCGCGGATGTGGCGCGGCGCATTCTCGTCCCGGCGGTGCTCGAAGGAGAGGAGACGGTCTTCCTTCTGGAGCCGGCGGCGCCGGGCGTCACCCTGGAGCGCGTCGAGACGACCAATCTCGAGCCCCAGTGGGCGCTTCGGCTCGAGGGAGCCCGTGTTGCCGCGGACGACGTTCTGGGCGGTGTGGGGGGAGGTCGGCAGGTCGTCGACTGGACGACCGCGCGGGCTCTGGCCGGTCTTTGCGCGATGCAGGCCGGGGTCTCCGACAAGGCCCTGCGTCTCACGGCGGCGCACGTCTCCGAACGGGAGCAATTTGGCCAGAAGATCGCCACCTTTCAGGCCGTGGCCCAGCGCGCGGCCGATGCGTACATCGACGCGCAGGCGATCGCGCTGACGGCGCGGCAGGCGGCCTGGCGTCTGTCTGCGGGGAAGGAGGCGACCGCGGAGCTCGCGATTGCGAAGTTCTGGGCTGCGGAGGCCGGGCAGCGGGTCGCCCACGCCGCGCAGCACCTCCATGGGGGCATCGGGGTCGATACCGACTACCCCCTGCATCGGTACTTCCGCTGGACCAAGCTCCTCGAACTCACGCTGGGAGGCGCGGCGGTGCAGATCGAGCGTCTGGGTGAGCAACTCGCCGACGGGGGGGCCTCGCTGGACGCCTGAAGACGTCGGCCGGGGCGCGCGGTCGTCTCCGATCAGCGTGCGAGTTTGACGGCGTGCTTCACGTTGCGGGCTTCGGCCACCAGGATCACGCTCTCGGCGATGTTGGTGGCGTGATCGGCCACCCGCTCGAGGTGCTTGGCGATCATGATGAGATCGACCGCCTCGGACGCATGGTCGGGTTGGGTCGAGATTTCCTTGAGGGCGGCTACCACGACCTGGTCTTCCTCGTCGTCGATGCGAGCATCCTCCTCGAGGACCTGGCGGGCGAGAGCCGCGTTGGAGTTCCCGAATGCATCGAGGGAGCGTCGAAGAACAGTCTGGGCATCGCGCGCCAGGGTGCGGACCTGGAAGGGCAGGGGAGTCGAGGGGTATAGGGAGAGCCGGGCGGCGCTCTTCGAGATGTTGCGGGCGAGGTCGCCGACCCGTTCGAGGTCGTTGGCGATCATCTTGATGGCCACCACCTCGCGCAGGTCTTCGGCCACGGGCGCTTGCAGAGCGAGCGTCTTCAGGACCTCGTCGTCGATCTCCACATCGAGTCGATCGATCTCCAGGTCGTCCTTGGCGACCTCCGCCGCGAGGGATGCGTCATGCTCCCACACGGAACGGAGCGATTTGGCGAGGATCGCTTCTGCCTGGCTCCCCATGCGCAGAGCCTTCTCGCGCAGATTCCGCAATACCGGATCGACCAATCGGGTCATGGCTTGATTGTGCTACGACGCTCGGATTGGAGCAACAATCTCGTCACCCATAACGGCCGGTGATGTAGTCGCGAGTGCGCTCTTGCTCCGGATTGGTGAAGATATCGTCCGTCGAGCCGTATTCGACGAGCTCTCCGAGATGGAAGAATGCGGTTCTCTGGGAGACCCGCGCTGCCTGCTGCATGTTGTGCGTCACGATGGCGATCGCATAGCGGCCCCGGAGTTCGTAGATCAGTTCCTCGACCCGAGCGGTCGCGATGGGGTCGAGGGCGGAGCAGGGCTCGTCCATCAGGATGACCTCGGGGTCGACGGCGATGGCGCGGGCGATGCAAAGGCGCTGTTGCTGTCCCCCCGAGAGCGTCGTCCCCGGCTCGTTCAGGCGATCGCGAACCTCCTTCCAGAGGCCGGCTCGGGTGAGGCTCGCCTGAACGATTTCGTCCAATTCGGCACCCTTGCGGGCGAGCCCGTGGATTTTCGGTCCGTAGGCGACGTTATCGTAGATCGACTTGGGAAATGGGTTGGGTTTCTGGAAGACCATGCCGACCCGGGCGCGAAGCTGGACGACATCGATCTCCTCTCCGTAGACCGATTCCCCGTCCAGTGTGATGTCCCCATCGACGACGCACCCGGGAATCGCGTCATTCATCCGGTTGAAGCAGCGCAGGAGGGTGGACTTGCCGCATCCGGACGGGCCGATCAGGGCGGTTACGCGGTCCTTGAGGATCTCGAGATCGACCTTCGTCACGGCGCGCGTAGGCCCGTAGAAGACGCTCACTCCCGAGGCCTTCATCTTCGCCGTGGCCGTCTCGGTGGCTTGAATTTCGTCGGAAACTAGAGAGGGCACGGGATCCTCTAGGCTGTGGGCGATGGTCATTGGTTCTCCTACCAACGTTTTTCGAGCTTTTGCCGCAGCCCAATCGCGAACGCATTCATGAATACCAGAAAGGCCAGCAGAACGAGGATAGCCCCCGAGGTCTTCTCTACAAAGCCCCGCTCCGGGCTGTCCGCCCACAGAAAGATCTGCACCGGCAATGCGGTCGCGGCATCGGTGAAGTTGTGGGGGACATCGACGATGAAGGCAACCATGCCGATCATGAGCAAGGGAGCGGTCTCGCCGAGGGCGCGCGCCATGCTGATGATCGTGCCGGTGAGAATGCCCGGCATGGCCAGGGGGAGGACATGGTGGGCGACGACCTGCAGGGGGGAGGCGCCCACCCCACGCGCTGCCTCCCGGATCGACGGAGGCACCGCCTTGATGGCCGCGCGACTGACGATGATCACGGTGGGAAGGGTCATGAGTCCCAGGGTGGCTCCTCCGACGACCGGAGCCGAGCGGGGCGCCTCGAAAAAGTTCAAGAAAACGGCCAATCCGAGCAGACCGAAGACGATCGACGGGACCGCCGCGAGGTTGTTGATGTTCACCTCGATGAGATCCGTCCAGCGATGGCGTGGCGCAAATTCCTCGAGGTAGACCGCGGCGGAGACTCCCAGAGGGAAGACGATGGCCAGGGTGACGGTCAGGGTCAGAAAGGAGCCCACCAGCGCGCCGAAGATGCCGGCCAACTCGGGCTCCCGCGAGTCTCCTGCGGTGAGGAATCGCCAGTTGAAGACCGTGCGCAGGCGTCCGTTCGTTTCGAGTTGGTCGATCCACGCGAGTTGGCTGTCGCTCAGTCGGCGGTCCTCTTCGGAGACCGCGCGCTCGACCCGGCCCTTGGCCAGGAGGTCGACTTCGTCGTCGGCGGGCACCCAGATCGGTACCGTGCGTCCGCGCAGGGAGGGCTGTTCGAGAAGGAGATCGCGAAGCTGCTGGCGGGCTCCGGAACTTGCCAGGGACTGCAGCCTGCGGATCTCGGAGCGTTGCTCGACGTCGGGGAACTCCTTGCGGAGGGCGTTGCGGACGAGGCCGCCGAAGTCGACCCGGCCCAGCGTCTCCGTGCGCTCGGACCGGATCTGGCCCTCGATCGGCTCGATCCTGTCCGGGTCGAAGTAGACGTCGAGGAGGAGTTCGGTCCGGCGGAACGCCGAGGCGCCATTGGATACGATGCTGCCCAGAAGAAGGGCGAGCACGCCGACCGCGGTGGCCACCGCCGCGAGACCGAACCCGCGAAAGAGCCGCTCGGCCCGATGGCGGCGGCGAAGGCGGGCCTGCATCGCCGGGGTGTGCCAACGCGAGGCGGGATCGGAAGCGGGCTCAGTCATATTGCTCCCTGTATCGCTGCACCATGCGCAGAGCGAAGACGTTCAGCAGTAACGTGATGCAGAAGAGCACGAGGCCCAGGGCAAATGCCGCCAGGGTCTTGGCGCTGTCGAATTCCTGGTCTCCGGTGAGCAGGGTCACGATCTGCACGGTCACCGTGGTGACGGCGGCCAGCGGGTTCGCTGTCAGGTTGGCGGCGAGCCCCGCGGCCATCACCACGATCATGGTTTCGCCGATGGCCCGGGAGATGGCGAGGAGGAAAGCCCCGACGATGCCGGGCAAGGCGGCGGGCACGATCACGAGACGGATCGTTTCCGAGCGGGTCGCCCCGAGTCCGTAGGAGCCGTCCCGGAGGGCCGTGGGGACGGCGGTGATGGCGTCGTCCGAGAGAGACGAGATGAAGGGGATGATCATGATCCCCATCACCAGACCCGCGGCCAGGGCGCTTTCCGAGGCGACGTCGAGGCCGATCGTGGCTCCCCAGCTTCGCACGGTGGGGGCGATGATGAGCGCGGCGAAGAAGCCGTAGACGACGGTGGGGACGCCGGCGAGGATTTCGAGGACGGGCTTGACCACGCCGCGGACGTTTCGAGGCGCGTAGAAGGTCAGGAAGATCGCCGACATGAGTCCGATCGGAGCGGCGACCAGCATGGCGATTCCCGTAATGAGAAGTGTGCCCGCGAACAGGGGAACGGCGCCGAAGGATCCGGAGCTGCCGACCTGGTCGGCGCGCAGAGCGGTTTGTGGACTCCAGTGGAGCCCGAAGAGGAATTCCCAGACGCTCACCCGCTCGAAGAAGCGGACGGTTTCGAAGATGAGCGAGAGAACGATTCCGACCGTCACGAGGATCGCGATGGTCGAGCAGGCAAAGAGAACGGCGTTCATGCTCCGCTCGACCACCACACGCGCGGTGAGTTCCGGGCGGATGCGGCGCAGGCCGGCGCTCAGTCCGGCCCCGCCCAACGCCGCGCCCGCCGCGAGCGTGAGAAGGAACGCGCTGGTGTCGTACCGCTGGTAGAGTTCTGCCGCCTGGCGTGCGGCCGGAACGGGTGCGGCGGCGATTCCGCCTCGTGCGAGATTCTTCACGTCGTTCAGGAAGAGAGCGATGGCGGTCTCGCCGCCCGCCGCCACTTCGGGAGGAACGCTCGAGAGCGTGAGAACTCCGAGGACCCACGGTGCGGTGAAGAGCCACAGGGTCACGCAGAGCAGCGCCGGGATGGCCGCCCAGAGCGCTGCGTACCAACCGTAGTAGCCCGGCAGCGAGTGGAGCCGGATCGTGCCGCTGCCCCCGACGCTCTCGGCCCGCCGCAAGCCCGCCCAGAAGCTGATACCGCCCAGGGCGAGAACGGCGACGAAGAGGATGGTCAGGTTCACGGCGGCGTCCTCTAGTCTTCCTGATCAAGCTCCAGCTTCTTCAGGGCCGCCGCGTCGGCACGATACCGCTCGCGCTCGGGCCCGAGAGAGGGGATCAGGCCCTTGTCCGTGAGGTAACCGAATTCTCCGTAGGCCTTCTCGGAGGTGAATTCGGCGATGAATTCGTTGATGCCGGGGATCGAGCCGGCGTGCGCGTTCTTCACGTAGAAGTAGAGCGAACGCGATACGGGATACTTGCCCGATGAGATGTTGTCGAAGGTCGGTTGCACTCCATCGATCGTGTTTCCCTGAACGACGTCGGCGTTCTGGTCGAGGAAACTATACCCGAAGACGCCAAGGGCATCGGGGTTCGCCGCCAGCTTCTGGACGATCAGGTTGTCGTTCTCGCCGGCCTCGATGTAGGCGCCGTCCTCTCGGACCGAGCGACAGATCTGCTTGTATCGATCCTTGTCCATCGCCTCGAGGGCCGCGAGTTCGGGAAAGGTCTTACAGCCGCCTTCGAGCGCGAGTTCATTGAACGCATCGCGGGTCCCCGACGTCGGCGGCGGACCGAGCATCTCGATCTTGACGTCGGGAAGGGCGGGGTCCACGTCCTTCCAGGTGCGGTTGGGGTTGGCGACGAGCGTTCCATCGGGTCCCGGGACGTCCTTCGCGACGGCAAGGAAGACCTGCCGAAGGGTGAGCGGCATCGGCTTCGCCTTACGGGAACTCGCCAGGACGATCCCGTCGAACCCGATCATGACCTCGGTGATGTCGGAGACGCCGTTGGTGGCGCAGAGTTCGACCTCGGATTCCTTGATTCGCCGCGAGGCGTTCGCGAGGTCGGGGTGGCTCACCCCGACGCCCGAGCAGAAGAGTTTCAAGCCTCCGCCCGTGCCGGTACTCTCGACGATGGGAGTCTTGAATTTGGTGTTGCGACCGAACTCCTCGGCGACCACCGTCGAGAAAGGGTAGACGGTCGAGGAACCGACGATGCGGATCTGGTCCCGCGCCGACGCCGCCGATGGCGCCAGGCCCAGGAGGGTGGCGGCGCCGAGAAGGGCGAGCGAAACGCGGGTACGATTTGGACTCCCAGTCATGCCAAGGAGGTAGCCACGGCGCGTGACGGCTTGTTTTCTGAATTGTTACGGTTGTGTGACATCAGGGGAGGGGCCTGGAGGGCGGCGCTTCGTTCCGCCGGGTCTCCGGTGGGGGGGCGGGTTTGGTTCGATTTCTCCTCCGAGGAGGGAGGCGATCATCTCGGCGTATTGGCTGAGATGCCGGTCCCCGAGGAAGAAGTCCCGGGCCTGGAGCGCGGCATTGCGGCCGAGCCGGCGCGCCGCGGCGGGGTCCGCCAGAATCCCCCGGAGGGCATCTCCGAAGGTCGCCAGGTCGGACGGATCGTCGACGAGAATCCCGTTCTCGCCATGGGTGATCTGGTCGCTGATCCCGCCGACCCGGCTGGCGACGACCGGTCGCCTCTTCCACATCGCCTCCGCGACCGTCAATCCGAACCCCTCGGCCAGACTCTTCTGCGTGACGATCGTGGCGTGGCGCTGGATCGCATTGACGATGACGGCATTTTCGTCGACGTCTGCGGTCGGAATGCAGGCGAGGTGAATGCGACTGCGCCGACTGTGCGGCAGCTGCTGCCACCGCTCCATGCATTCGCGCAGGACGAGCCCGCCCTCGGGGTCGTCGGTGACGCCGCTCACGTTCGGGCCCACGAGCAACAGGTGGGCGCTGGTCGCGCCCGCCACGTGCGCCGCGAAGGACTCCATCACGCCCTGCATGTCCTTGAGGCGATCCCAACGAGAGACCTGCACGACGAGCGGCGCATCGTTTGGCGGAGGCGGTCCGGTCTGCAGGATGTCGGCATGACGATCGAGGCGTCCGACCGTGCCGTCGCGCCGCTCGAAGTGGATCGGAGTCGAGACGACGTCGCCCCGCAGCACACCGGTGTACGCGAGGATCCTCGAAATCGTGCGTTGCGGCAGCGGCACATTCTTCGGGGCAAAGGGGTCGATCGACGGGGGAATGATCCAGAGCCGCGCGCGATCGAGCCAGGAAGGCGCGTAGCCCTCCCGACTGAAGACGTAGGCATCGACGTCGGCCAGGTAGGGTCGCAGGAACTCCCAGGCCGCCTCGGACCACTCATTGGGTTCGTCGCAGCCGATGTGCGACCGCCAGGCCACGATCGCGCCGGCCTGCTTCAGTGGCTCGACGAGTCCGGCTGTCTGCGGGTCGTGCAGCAAAACGAAATCGCCTCGCTCGACCATCGCGAGAAGTTCGGCGGCGTTTTCGGTGGTCGTCGTGCGGAAGATCTCGTTTTCCCCGGCCCCGAGCGCGCCGCCGTCTCCGGGTGATCCGTGGATCCTGTTGTGGATCCGCTTGGTGATCGTGAAGAAGTCGGGATTTCCGCCGAGCACCGTCCAGCGTGCGTCGAGGCCGGCACCGCGCAGGTAGCCGAGGAGCGTCTGCAACATTTCGGCGACGCCGCCCCCGACCGCCGTCGAGTTCACGTTCATGACGACGCGCCCGCCGAGGATCCGGCGGGCCTGCCCGGCCATCTCCTCGAATCGGGCGGCCCGCTCGGCGCCGATCACCGGAGTCAGACGGGCCGGCGGAAGCGCACCGACGGGTACCTCGCGTAGTCTTTCCATCCACCGATTCCAGAATCCCCGACGGCGGGCCGGTCGCGGGGATACCGGTGGGGACGCAAACCCCGGGCCGTACCGATTCGCGGGGGATCGTGTGCTCCGGTCCGCAGATTGCGCCTGCAGATTCCCACCGATGGGAATCGAGCGGGGTTTCTTTTGCAGGAATGGGAGCGCTCGGGCCGGCCGCCTCCCCGCACCCGCCGGGCCCGCAGTCGAATTTCGACCGGATTCCGGGTAAGCCGATTCCGGCGACGCTGGTGGGCAGGTCGCGCAAGACGTGGAGCCGGACATGCTGGGCCTTTGTGCGACATCCCTCGCTGCACTTCCCGCGAACCTGCCCATCGGTTCGGGAAGGGAGGCCATCGGGTGAGCCGTTCCCTTCCCTTCGATGCATTCCACGCCGACGTCCTCGCTGGTCACTTCGCCGGCCTGCTCGATTTCGTGGCGCCTCCGACTCGCAATACCCTGGCTGGGCTCGAGGTCTACGAGGGGCTGCCGCTGCGCGAACTCTTTCCCGCTCCGCGCGCGCTGCCGTCGGTGCGTGTCCGTCGTCGCTGGTCGACTCCGGTCGTCAGTGGCGAGGATCTGGTCTTCTCCTCCTCCCATGTGCCGCTCGAGCCGGAATTCGCCCAACGCTACGAGAGTGAGGCGCGTGAGAACCACACCGTCTATGCCCGTCGGATCCGGCCCTGGGGGTCGGCCGGCCGGCCGCGCCTGCTCTATCTCCACGGCTATCTGCAACCCGAGACGGCTTTCGAGGAGGCGGGCTTCCTGGTGCCGATGGCGCTCTACCTGGGCGTCGAGGTCGTGCAGATCCAGCCCCCCTACCATGGCCGGCGTGCCCCGCGATCATCCTGGTACAGCGGCCAACTCTATTGGACGGCCGATGTCGTTCGCAGTGTCGAGTCGCTGCGACAGAGCATTGCCGACGTTCGGGCCTTGCTCGGCTGGCTGCTCGCAGAAGACGGCTGCCCGGTTGGCGTGGGCGGTCTGAGTCTCGGCGGTGCGCTCAGCCTCCTACTGACCTGCGTCGAGCCGCGCCTCGCCTTTGCCGCTCCCTGGATCGCGCACCTCGATCTCGGCGCCGTGATGACCGACGTGCCCGTGCTCGGGGCGATGCGGCGTGGTCTCGCGTCGTTCGGTTGGCGCCCCGAGGACCTCGCGAATTTCTACGACCGCCTGGGTCTGCGCGAGCTCCGCCCCGCCATCCCACGAGACCGGATCCTTCTTCTTGCGGCCCGTGACGACCGCTTCTTCGCGCCGGCTCTGGTCGAAGAGTTGTGGCAGCGTTGGGACCAGCCCACGATCCGCTGGTTCCCCGGCAGTCATATGGGCTTCATGCTCCACATCCCCGAGGCGGTGAGCCTGCTGCGGGATCTCATGGAGCGGGTCGAAGGGGATCCCCCACGCCGCTTGCATCGGGTCGTGTCGGGAGAATGAGCGAAAAGGTGGACCCCGTGCCCAGTTCGCTTTCGACGGCAATCTGTCCGCCCAATCGCTGAACCTGATGCTTTACGATCGAGAGGCCGAGCCCGGTGCCGCCGAGCGCCCGGGAACGCGCCTTGTCGACCCGGTAGAAGCGTTCGAAGATGCGCGCGAGATCCTCGCCCGGAATGCCGATGCCCGTGTCGGTGACGTCGATGCGCAGCCAGGACCCCGAGGTCTCGAGGACGACGCCGACGCGCCCACCGTCCTCGGTGTACTTGATCGCGTTGTCGAGCAAATTCCCCAGAGCCTGTTCGATCGCCTGTCGCTCCCCCCAGGCCCTTCCGGGCCCGACGACGGATAGTTCGACCGCGACGTGCTCGGTGGAGCGGCGACTCTTCGCATCCGCCACCAGGGAGCGGGCGATGGCGGAGACGTCGATGTCTTCGAATTCGGAGCGGGCCGTCTCGCTCTCGGCCTTCGAGAGGTCGAGGAGGTCCTCGACGATCGCCCCCAGACGCAAGGCGTGGCGTTCGATGATGCCGACGTAGTGCCTCTGGTCGCTCGCCGGCAGGTCCGGCTTGTGGAGGAGGGTCTCGGCAAACCCCTGGACCGCAGCCAACGGCGTGCGCAACTCGTGGGATGCGTTGGCCACGAAATCCTGCCGCACCTGCTCCAGGCGGCGGATCTCGGTGATGTCGTGGAAGACGGCGACCGTGCCCATGCGGACCACCTCCCCGGATGGAAACCGGACCGCCTGGACCCGAAGTGCGCGGTTCCGGGAGCCGTCGATTTCACAGGAGACCGGGTCGTCGGTGCGTCCGGCCTCGAGCAGGAGGTCCTGGAAGTCCGAGCTGCGGACGACTTCGAGCGGAGACCGGCCGGAGAGTTCACCCCAGAAATCAAAAAATTCCCGCAGGCGCTCGTTGGCGAGCAGGATGCCGCCGTCCGCATCGACCACGAGTACGCCTTCGACCATCGCATTGAGGACCGCGGCGAGACGTTCCTTCTCGCGGGTGGTTTCGGAGAGACGCTCCCGGAGCTGTTCGGCCATCCGGTTGATCGCCTGCGCGATCTCGCCGAGCTCGTCGCTCAGGCGCATGGGGAGGCGAGGTTCCAGGTCGCCTCGCGCGATGGATTCGGCGGCGCTTCGCATTTCACGGATGGGTCGCAGGGTGAGCCAGGACAGGAAGAAGGAGACGCCCAGGGCGGCAGCCAGCCCCAGCATTCCGGCGGCGGCGACCTCGAGCCGCAGATCGTAGGCACGGGTCTCGAGGTCGGAGGGGTCGATTGCCAGGCGCACGGCGCCGCCTTCGATCCCTGGGACGGCGAGGTAGAGGAGGTCGCGTCCGCCGACGGTATCGAGCTCTTCGCCCCGGCCGAGCTCGCCGCGCAGGGCGGCTTCGATCTCGGGGCGATCGGCCTGGTTGGGAAGTTTCGCAAGCTCGGGAGCTGGGATGCTCGAGTCACCGACTACGGTTCCATCGGGAGCGATCAGGCTCACCCGCGCCTGGGCGGCTTCGGCGCCCTGCCGGGCGACGGAGGCGAGGCGCGCGCGGTCGGCGGGCTCCGCGGTGATCCGGCCGGCGATCCGGCCGACCAATTCGGCGCGTTGCCCGAGCGAGTCCATGGTCTGGATCGTCTCCTGGTGTCGGAGACCATTGTCGACGAGAAGACCGGTCAAGGCGCTGACGAAGACGACCAGGGCGCCAAGAGCCGCGAGAATCTTGATCTGGAGAGTCGGCATGAGAGGTGATCTTCTCTTTCCCTACCAACCTGCGACGACCCGGCAACGCAGGCGTGCGGGGAAAGTTGGTAGTGGGTGATTAGGGCGGCGTACCCGGATCGGGTTCCCGGCTCGGTTTCTTTGCCGGTCGAACGTGGACGGGGATCGAGCTCATGCGCGGAATCCCGGTGTGCGGCTCCATGTAGTCGAGCTCGGCGCTCGCGAGTGCCCCGGTGTGGTTGCCCATGGAGAATTCCTGCGGCGCGCCGGGGTCCTCCCCGGGGCCGAGTCGTTCGGGGTCGAGGCCGTACGCGTGGCTCATCGACACGACGCCCCGGCGCAGATCCGCGGAGGGCTTCGCCACCGCGTATAGCGTCGCGCGACGCGACGTGATCGAGACGATCGCTCCGGGCTCGACGCCGAGTTCGGCCATGTCGTCGGGATGCAGGAGGGCGGGGTGATGTGGTCGCTCGGCGACCAGCTTCCATTGGTCCCGGCCAAGCGAGTTCAACGTATTGCGCTGGCGTCGGTTGATCAGGCGAAACGGGAACATCTCGTCCCCGTCGACGGCCGGCCGTTGGGCGGCTTCGTCGAGTTGCTCCATCATGGCGGCGTTGCCTAGTTCGAGGCGTGCTTCGCAAGACGGGTCGCGGGGGAGCACCTTCTGCTCCGGGTCCGCGTAGACACGGCCGGCCTCGTGACGCCGCACTTCCGAAAGCGGAATGCGGGAGCCCTCGGTCAGAATGTCGAAAAGCTCGTCGGTCGTCGGCGCCTTCTGCATGTCGAGAGCCACCGAACGCCCGGGGGGATCGCCGGGCTGCCGGAGAAGCCCGAGGTAGACTTCGAGTTCCAGGCCCAGGGCGCGTGCGACGAAGTAGAAGAGCTCCCAATCCTCGAGCAGATCCGAATCTCCGGGAGGATCGACCAGGGCTTCGCGGTAGGCGGCGTAGGGCAGGGGATAGCCCCAGCCCGGACTGTGCGTCTCGAGTTCCTCGAAGTCGTAGGTCATCGTCGGGATTTCGGGCGCGAGCTTGGGCGGCACGACGAAGTGCGCAAAGCGCGCGGTCTGGGTGAGCTTGGGGTCGAGGACGACGAGGAGGTCCAGCTTCTCGAGAGCCGCGCGGGTCTTGATCTGGTCGGGCCAGGCGGTGAGTGGGTTGCCGCCCAGACAGAAGAGAGCGCGGATCTGGCCGTCTCCCTCGAGGAGCATCTCGTCGGCGAGAGCGCCGGTGGGGAGTCCGCACATCGTATTGCCGAGGCCGCGGACGCGCAGCGCGTGTGACCTCGCTCCGGGCACCGGTAGCGCTCCGCGCGTGCGTGGATGTAGGCGCTTGTGAGCTTGTGTGTTTGTTTGCAGCCTCCGTGATCGCGCGGCTCCCCCGCCCCATCCGCGACCGGGGCGGCGAT